>JALONY010000223.1 GCA_025454715.1 Anaerolineae bacterium | reverse complement strand
CTGGGCGAGCCGGTGCGCGCCATCGGGACGGGCAAGGTGTGGGTCAGCTCACCCAACGGCTGGGGGCGCGATGGCGGGGTGGTGGTGGTCGAGCATCGCTTGGGCAACGGCGCGACCGTGTACAGCCTGTACGGCCACCTGATGCCGACCGACTCCGCGCCGTTCCTGCGCGTGGGCGATTGCGTGGTGCAAGGCGACATCGTGGGGGCGATTGCCGACGTGCGACGTGCGCCCCGCCCCACACGTCCATTTCGAGGTGCGCTTGGCCTTGCCCTACGACTCGGGGGCGGGCTACACATGGGAACTGCCCGAGGCGCACCCCATCCAGTACCGCCGCCCGTCCGAGGTGGTGCGCGCCTATGCCGCCCCCCCATAATTGGGGGCAGTTGGCCAAACCTGTTCCCGATTCCCCTGTGAAGCCTGTCACAAGTGGGAGTATAATCGACGGTTAAAGCCAAAAAAGAGTGTTTGGGAGCAGTGGAGCGATGGCACAAGCGGCATGGGAGAAACCGGCAGGCACGAGTGCACGCGAGGTCTTGGCGCGTACACAACGCGCCGAGCGGCTGAAATTCCTGATTGGCGGCGTGCTGCTGCTGGGCGTGGTGTTGTATTTGGTGTTTTCGGGCACCTTGCTGGGCGCACGCTACTTCATCAGCATCGACGAGGCGGTCGCTGACCCGCAATTCGTCGGGCAGACCGTGCGCGTGACCGGCGTGGTGCTGGGCGACACGATCACGATCGACGAGGACAGCGAGACCACCGTCATCACCTTCACGGTGGCGGCCTTCCCGCAAGACCACCCCAACCTCGCCGAGGCGCTGCACCTCGGCGCGCAAGACCCCAACGCCACGCGGATGCAGGTGCGCGTGGTCGGGCAGCCCAAGCCGGAGCTGTTGCGCCACGAGGCACAAGCCATCATGAGCGGCAAGCTCGACCCCAACGGGGTGTTCATCGCCGATGAGCTGAACTTCAAATGCCCGTCGCGCTTCGAGGGGGATGCGCCCGTGATGGGGCTGCAAGACCACCCGGGGATGGAGCGCATGGGCGATGCTGGCTGAAATCGGGCTGTCTTCTCTGTTGCTGGCGTTGGCCGCCTCGGTCTTGGCGGTCGGTGCGGCGGTGTATGCGGCGCGTGGGCAGAGCGTGGCGTGGCTGACCACGGCGCGTAATGCCGCGCTGGCCTCGTTCCCGTTGTTGACCATCTCGACCTTCGCGTTGCTGGCCGCGCTGATGACCCAGCAATATCACCTGAGCTACGTGTGGAGCGTGACCGACCTCGATACGCCCGACTTCTACCGCTTCACCGCGCTATGGGGTAGCCAAGCGGGGTCGCTGTTGTTCTGGACGTGGCTGATGAGCGGCTTTGCGTTCGGGGCGATTTTGCTCAATTGGGGGCGTTACCCGCGCCTGATGCCGGGCGTCATCGCCTATACGATGGCGACGGTGGCGTTTTTCATCGGGCTGTCGGTCTTCCTCGAGAACCCGTTCGAGCGTTGGTGGCTCGACCCCGTAACGGGGCAAATCACCGCCTCGGCGCTCATCCCGCTGGGGGCGGTCATCCCACCGGCCTCGGTCATGGCCGAGCAATCGCAAGGGCTCAACCCGTTGTTGCGCCACTTCGGCATGATCATCCACCCGCCGATGCTGTACCTCGGGTTCGTCGGGTTCGTCATCCCGTTCGCGTTCGCCATGGCCGCCATGACCAGCCGCGACCTCTCGACCGGCTGGATCGTCGCGACGCGCCGCTGGTCGTTGCTGGCGTGGTTGTTCTTGACGCTCGGGCTGATTTTGGGCGGGCGCTGGGCATACGACGTGCTGGGCTGGGGCGGTTATTGGGGCTGGGATCCGGTCGAAAACGCGGCCTTCTTGCCGTGGCTGACCGGCACCGCCTTCATCCACAGCGTGATGATCCAAGAAAAGCGCGGGATGCTCAAGGTCTGGAACCTCGTGCTGATCATCAGCACGTTTTCGCTGGTGCTGTTCGCGACCTTCGCCACGCGCTCCGGCCTGATTGACAGCGTGCACAGCTTCGCACGGTCGGATATCGGCCTGCCGATGTTCTTGTTCTGGGCGGTCATCACCGGCGTCTCGGCCTTCTTGATTGCGGCGCGCCGCCGTGAGGGCTTGCTGCGCGATGACCACGGCTTCACCAGCATCCTCAGCCGCGAGACCATGTTCGTGCTCAACAACGTGGTGTTCGTCGCCCTGACGCTGGCGATTTTCTGGGGTAGCTTCGGCGCGCCGATTTTGAGCGAGACGACCACCGGCACCGAGGTCACCATCGGCATCGAGTATTATCACCTCGTCACGCCGCCGCTGTTCTTGCTGATGTACCTGCTGATGGGCATCGCCCCGCTTTCGGCCTACGGCGTCACGTCGGTGCGGCGCTTGGGGCGCGGCATCGTCTACCCGCTGGTGTTTACGGCGTTCGTCTTGCTGTTGCTGTATGTCACCGGCACGCAGCACGGCGGGGCGTTGCTGGGGTATGGGGTGGTCTTCTTGGCCGGTTTCGTGGCGCTGTGGGAGATTTGGCGCGCTGCCGAGGCGCGCAGCCGCGCCCGCAAAGAGCCGGTCTTGGCCGCGATGTGGGCATTGTTCAGCCGCAACCGGCGGCGCTACGGCGGTTATATCGTGCACGTCGGTGTCACGGTCATCGGCATCGGGGTGATTGGCTCGACCGTCTTCCAAGCCCAGACCGAGCGCCTGATCCGGCAAGGCGAGACGTTGGACTTGCAAGATTATCAACTGCGCTATGACGGCATCACGTTGGGCACGGCGGACGACAACCGCGAGATGGTCATCGCCGATGTCACGGTGCTGCGCGACGGGCAAGAAATCACCCGCCTGCGCCCGCGCCTCGACGACTTCGACGGCATGACCATGAGCATCGCCGGCACGCACAGCACGCTCGAAAATGACGTGTATGTGCTGCTCAACGACTACCGCGAGGACATCAACGCGGTGCGCTTGTGGTTCTACATCAACCCGCTGGTCAACCTGATTTGGTGGGGCGGGCTGATTTTGATCGCAGGGACGTTGCTGACCAGCTGGACGGGCGAGGGGGGCGAGAAGCGCCGCGAGCCTGCCAAGGCCGACCCCAGCTTGCCGACCCGCGAGGGGGTGATGGCATGACCCGCCGCCTGCCGCTGTGGGTGTTGGCCTGCGCCGCCGTGGTGATGCTGGCCGGTGTGGCGGGCGCGCAACCCGACGCGCCCCGCGTCGTCACGTTCGATGAGGTGAACGCGGTGGCGCAACGCATGTATTGCCCCGAGTGCGAGAACATCCCGCTCCACAAGTGCTTTACGGTCGTGTGCATCCAATGGAAGCAAGAGATTGCCGACCGGCTGGCCGCCGGTGTAGACCAACAAACCATCATCGACGATTTCGTGGCGCGCTTCGGCGATCAAGTGGTGGGGGTGCCCCAAGACCCGTTCTTGCGGACGATGGCCTTGGTTGCGCCGCCGCTGTTGCTGGGGCTGTCGGTTGCGGTCGGGTTGTGGGCGGTCTTGTCGCGCTTGCCCCGCCGCGCCGCCCCCGCCCCTGCTCCCGCCGCCCCGACCGACCGTGATTCGCGCTATCTGGCGCGCCTCGAAGAAGACTTGAAGCAAGAGTGACCCGCCCATGACCGAGACCCCTCCCCCTCGCCGCCGCATGTCGCCCGGGACGTTGTTCCTCGGCGTCGCCTTGTTCGCCGTCTTTGCGGTGATTGGCTTGCAATTGCTGCGGAACAACAGCACCGCGCCCACCAGCGGCCCCGCCCCCGACTTCACCATGGCGTTGTATGACGGCGGGACGTTCCGGTTGTCCGAGCAACGCGGGAAATGGGTGGTGGTCAATTTTTGGGGCAGTTGGTGCGGCCCGTGCCGCGACGAAGCGCCCGAATTGCAAGCCGCGTGGGAGGCGTATCGCGAGCGCGGGCTGGTGGTGGTCGGCGTCGGCTTCCGCGATGTCGAGAGCGCGGCGCGCCAGTTCATCAGCGAGAACGGCCTGACCTACCCCAACGGCAACGACGACGGGCTACGCATCACGGCGCGCTACGCCGTGACCGGCGCGCCCGAGACCTACATCGTTGACCCAGAGGGCAACGTGCGGGCGTTCTTCATCGGGCAATTTGCCAACGGGGCGCTGTTGCAAACCCTCGACGGCTTGTTGGCGGGGCAGGAGGACGGCCTATGAGCACGACCGGTTTGTTGGTGTCGGCGTTGATGCTGGCGGTGGTGGTGTTGTTCGTGTTTGGCCCCGTCTTGCGGCGGAGCGAGAAGGCGACCATCCGCCTCGACGAAAGCGCTTATCGGCGTGAGCGCGACGCCATGAAATTGGCGTATCAGGCGGTACTCAAGACCCTGCACGACCTCCTCAAGACCCTGCACGACCTCGAGGAGGACTACGCCACCGGCAAGCTGAGCGAGGCCGATTATCAGGCCGAGCGGATGCGCTGGAAGGGCGAGGGCGTGCGCTTGATTAAGGCGCTGGACGAGCAGAAAAAAGCGCACCAAAGCCACGCCTTGTAGGGGCTGCAGCGCGCTGCGCCCAAATCCCTTATCCCACACGCCTTGTAGGGGCGCGTCGCGCTGCGCCCAAATCCCTCATCCCACACGCCTGTAGGGGCGCAGCGTGCTGCGCCCAAATCCCTCATCCCACACGCCTGTAGGGGCGCAGCGTGCTGCGCCCAAATCCCTCGCCCCCTTCCCTCAGCCCAAACTCGATAAGGGGCGACGGCACGACGGGTATCGAAAATGTCGATACCCGTTTTTGCTTGCGTGCCGTGGGTGTTCTTCATATGCTATAAAGACCGCAATCTAGCAAACATGGCTGGAGAAACCGATGATTAATACGCCTTTACGCTCGTCCGTGCGTGGGCTGGGTATGGCCTTGCTGGCACTCTTGGTGCTGGTGCCGCCCGCTTTCGCCCAAGACGCCCCACCCATCACACCGCCCGACATGGTCGGTGTCGTCGAGCCGCTCACGCCGGTCGAGTTGGCCGCGTTCATCAACCTGACCCCAGCCGCGCCACGCACCGAGGAACCGTTTGGGTTGCCCTCGTCCGAGCCGGTGCAAGAGGTCGATGTGGCGGAACGCTTGGCGCACGCCTCGACCGCCACCCGCAATACGTTTTTCGTTGACCCGCTGACGTTCTCGACCGACACCACCGATGCCAACGTCGGGGACGGGCTGTGCGCCGACGCGGCTGGGCGGTGCAGCCTACGCGCCGCCATCCAACAATCCAACCTCACCCTGAGCACCGACACCATCATCATCCCCCCGGGGGTGGTCACGCTAGACTTGAGCACGTTCGGCGATAATATCGCTGCGTCGGGCGACCTCGACATCACCGATAGCGTCATCATCCAAGGGGCGGGTGCCGGTCGCACGTTCATCTTCGGCGGCGGCGCGGCCTTGGCCAATGACCGCATTTTCCACGTCTTCGACGGGAGTACCATCACCAAGATCGATTTGATTGACCTGTCGATTTATGGTGGGAAAACCGATGAGTCGGGCGGCGGTGTGTTCGGTGGTTGCTACGCCGACATCTTGTTGCAGCGCGTCAACCTGTTCGACAACTTCGGTGCCAACGGCGGTGGTGTCTCGATCAGCGGGAGTGGCTGTTTGCTGGGCACCTTCCC
>JALONY010000222.1 GCA_025454715.1 Anaerolineae bacterium | reverse complement strand
TGATGGAGGTCAAGTCCGGCTCGGCGTTCAAGATTTCGAAAATTAGGTAAGTCGGCTCCGTCACCTTGAACGGGTGTGAGCCGGTCAACACCTGATACAAGATGATGCCCAGCGAGTACAAATCCGAGGCGGGGATGGGCGGGCTCCCGCGCAACAGCTCCGGCGCCAAGTACGCCAGCGTACCGCTCACCATGCCCTCCGCGCTCACATCGCTGATGCCTTGCGCCGCCGAGATGCCGAAATCGAGCAAACGCAGATGCCCATTCACCACCAATAGGTTTTCGGGCTTTAGGTCACGGTGCACCACCCCGCGCCGGTGCAGGTACGAGAGCGCCAGCAACGCCTGTATCACCAATTCGACCTTCTCGGCCAAGCTCATCGACTGCGCCGCCGTCAAGATGTCGGTCGCACCCTCGATCAGCTCCATCGTAAAAAAAGGGTGGCCGTCGCGGTCGAAGCCGTAATCCAAGACCGAGACGATGTTGGGGTGGCGCAAGGTGGCCATCAGCCGGAACTCTTGCGCCATCGCGAGGCGCACATCCAGCGCCCCCTGCCCGTCCATCCCCTGAAACACGCGCACCCGCTTGAGCGCTATCACTTGGTTGGTCAGGCGGTCGAGGGCGCGATACACCGTGCCCATCCCCCCCTGCCCAATCGCCTCCATCAGGAGGTACCGCCCCGCGATAATCGTTTGTGCCGTCTTCATCTGCTGCCGCCCCACCCGCACCGTTCACCTGTCCACATGATTGTAGCATCAGCCCGCCGATGCCACACCTCAATCCAAAAATAAAGCCCCGCCCAGCGCAAGGCTGAGCGGGGCATTCACGGCATCGCAGGCGTCAGCGCAACGCGGCTCAGCCGCCGCCCTTGATGTCGCTGATACCGCCCTCAGTCATGGCACGGGCGTCCAAGACCTTGCGCGCCTCGTCCTCGCTCAACAACCCGTCAGAGACCACGATGTCGAGCAGGGTACGGTTCTCGGCCAGCGAGCGCTTGGCCACCTTCGCCCCCACCTCATAGCCAATCACCGGATTGAGGGCGGTCACCAAAATCGGGTTCTTCAGCAACCAGCTCTCGGCCTTCTCGCGGTTGGCCACCAGCCCGACCACCAACTTCTCGGTGAAGGCACGCACCGAACCAATCATGACGATCATGATTTCGTTCAGGTTGTGCGCCATGATTGGCATCATCACGTTCAGTTCCAGCTGGCCGGCCTGCGCCGCCATCGTGATGGCGTGGTCATTGCCCATCACGTGGAACATCGCTTGGTTGAGCATCTCGGCCAGCACCGGGTTGACCTTGCCCGGCATGATGCTGGAGCCCGGCTGCACCGGCGGGCAGGTCAGTTCGCCGAGGCCGGTCGTCGGGCCGCTGCTCAGCAAGCGGATGTCGCTGGCGATGCGGCTAAAATCTTGCGCCGCCGCACGGATGGCACCGCTGAAGAACACCGCGTCTTGGTGCGACTGCATCGACTCGAACAGGTCATCGCTGGTGTACAGCGTCAGGCCGGTCAAGCGTGACAACACCGACACCATGTTGGCGTGATACTGCGGGTGCGCGTTCAGGCCGCTACCGGTGGCCGTGCCACCGATGCCCAGACGGCGCAAGCCCTCGGCGGCCACGCGCACCTTCTCGATGTTGCGCTCAATCGCCTTCGCCCACGCCCCGACCTCTTGGCCGAGCCGGACGGGCACCGCGTCCTGAAGGTGCGTCCGACCCGACTTCACGATGTCGTCCCACTCCCGCGCCTTCTTGCGGAACTCGTCGGCGCAGAACTGCATCGTGGCGATCAGCTCATCGACCTTCCACAACGCCCCCAGCCGCAACGCGGTCGGGATGGTGTCGTTGGTCGATTGCGCCATGTTCACATGGTCGTTCGGGTTGACCGGCTTCTTCTCGCCGCTGTTAAGCCCGACGCCCAAGATTTCGCTGGCGCGGTTGGCAATCACCTCGTTGGTGTTCATGTTGTGGCTGGTGCCCGCACCGGCTTGGAACGGGTCAACCACGAAATGCGCGTCCCACTTGCCCTCGATGACTTCGTCGGCAGCTTGGATGATGGCGTCGGCCAAGCGCGCATCCAACAACCCGAGGTCACGGTTGACCTCGGCGGCGGCGCGCTTGATGGTCGCCATGCTCCAGATGAAGGCGCGATACGGGCGCAAGCCGCTGACGTTGAAGTTATCGACGGCGCGTTGCGTCTGCGCGGCGTAGTAGGCGTTGAGCGGGACGCGCACCTCGCCCAGTGTGTCTTTTTCAATACGATATTCGGTCATGATGGGTTGCTCCTGTGTTGTCGTGCGGCAAAAACTCAACAAAAAGGCGCTACCTATCGTAGCGCCTCTTATGGCCGTAATTCTAGGCTGGGTTGGCCTTACTTGGCCGCCGCGTACAGCTCGGCGACCTTCGCCCAGTTCACCACGTTCCACCACGCGGCCACGTAGTCCGGGCGGCGGTTCTGGTAGTTCAGGTAGTAGGCGTGTTCCCACACGTCGAGGCCGAGGATGGCGGTCTTGCCGTCCATCACCGGCGTGTTTTGGTATTCGGTGGTCGCGATGGCGACGCTGCCGTCGGCCTCGGCCACCAGCCACGCCCAGCCACTGCCGAAACGGCCAGCCGCCGCCGCGGCGAACTTGGCCTTGAACTCGTCAAAGCTACCGAACGCCTTATCGATGGCCTCGGCCAGCGCACCGGTCGGGGCGCCGCCCGCGTTGGGCGCCATGATGTCCCAAAACAGGTTGTGGTTCCAATAGCCACCGCCGTTGTTGCGCACGGCGTTGCGGATGCCTTCCGGCAGGGTGCTCAGGTTTTGCAGCAACCACTCGATCGACTTGTCTTGCAAGTCGGGGTGGGCTTCAAGCGCCTTGTTCAGGTTGTCGGTATACGCCTTGTGGTGCTTGCCGTGGTGAATCTGCATCGTGAGGGCGTCGATGTGCGGTTCGAGGGCGTTGTGCGCGTAGGGCAGCGCGGGAAGCTCGAAAGCCATGGGGGTATCGCTCCTTTGGGTTGGTTCAGCGAAAACACAAAAACAGTCTATCACGCGCAAATAAGAAACTGAGTAGAATTAACCGGCTTTTAACCGTCAGCACCGAACGGATGCCCCCCATGCCCAGCCGCCCCCCACTGTCCGCCCTGATTATCCTCGCCCTTGGGGTCTTGGCCGTCAGCAGTTCCGCCATCCTGATTCGGCTGATGCAACTGGAGGGGATGCCCTCGCTGGTCATCGCCGCGCTACGCCTCAGCATCGCCACCCTCATCCTCACCCCGCTGGTCTGGCTGCGCGGGCGCGCCGAGCTACGCGCCCTCCCCTCGCGCAGTTGGCTTCTCATCACGCTCAGCGGCGTGTTTCTGGCGCTCCACTTCATCTTTTGGATTAGCTCGCTAGAGCAGACCACCGTCCTCATCAGCACCGTCTTGGTCGTGACCTCGCCCATCTGGGTCAGCATCCTCGAGGTCGTGTTTTTGCGCGCCCGCTTCGGGCGAGATGTCGTGTTCGGCCTGCTCATCACGCTCACCGCAGGTATGTTGATAGCCCTGACCGGCCAAACCGAGGGCGATGGCGGCACCGGTACGCTGGGCGGCGCGGTGTTGGCCTTGCTGGGCGCCATCACGGTCGCCGTCTATCTGGTGATTGGGCGCGGCGTGCGCGCACGCTTGTCGCTGTTGCCCTACATCTGGTCGGTCTATGGCATCGGCGCGCTGGTCGTGGTCGGCGTGTGCATCGTCAGCGGCGTGCCGTTGACCGGCTACAGCTTGACGGCCTATGCACTGGTGGCCGCCAACGCCGTGCTCTCGCAAGTCATCGGCCATTCGACGTTTAACTACGTCGTCAAGTTCGTACCGGCCACCACCATCGGGGTCGCCACCCAGCTCGAGCCGGTCTTGAGCGCGGTATTGGCGTTCTTCGTCCTCGGCGAAATGCTTCTGCCGGTGCAAATCGTCATCGGCGTACAAATCCTGCTGGGTGTGCTGTTGGTGGTGCTGGCTCCCCCCCAGACCGCCCGCTCAGAATAGGCTGAACGTCGGGCAGGCCGCCCTAACCCGTATGTTAGAATGACCGTTTGATTGTTACGGATGTGGATGAAAGCCCCGACGATGCACAAGATGCGCTTTTTGCTCTTCCCCGCCATCACGGCGGCCAGCCTCGCCATCGCTCAAAATACCGGCGTGACCGCCGAGGCCAAAGGCACCGCCAACGTGCGCGCCGCCATCGGCACCGATGCACCTATCCTGACCGAAATCACGGTCGGCACACGTTACCCGGTCTTGGCGCGCAGCCAATTTTTCCCGTGGATATTGCTGGGCACGCCCGACAGCCTACAACCGCTCGGCTGGGTGTTCCTCGACCTCGTGACCGTACCGGCGACCTGAACGTCGTGCCGCTCAGTGAGGCCGCCATCGACGCACAACCCGTGCTCGCAACCTCGACACTCAGCCCCGATGTCACCCCTATCGGCGCCAACACGACAGCCCAACCGCTCGGTACCCCCACCCCACCGCCCAGCTTCTCGGTTTATGGGCTGGTCAATGGCGAGGTCAACCTGCGCTACGGCCCGGGTGCCGACTACCCCCGCCTCGGCGTCGCCCAAGCCGGTGACCGGCTCGAAATCGTCGGCTATCACGTCACGTTGCCGTGGGTGCAGGTCAGCTACCCCTCTGCGCCCAACGGCGTGGCGTGGGTCTCGCGTGAAATCATCGACATCATCGGCAACGCCAATAGCACCACCCCCATCACCCAAACCGACTTCTCGGCACAGCCGACCCTAACCCCCACCCCCCGCCCTCATCCTCCAGCCCGCGCTCAACCCGCAAGGCACGCCCGTGCCGGTCAGCCCCGAGTTTGCGCGGCTGGCCAACGGCCTGTGGAACCGCGTCCTAACCTCCGGCTTCGACCCCGTGACCAGCAAATTTGCAGGCCTGTACGTCCGCAACCTGACCTCCGGCGAGGAGTTCAGCGCGGGCAACACCGTGGCCTTCAACGGTACCAGCGTCAACAAAATCTCGGTCTTGGCCGCCTTCTTCCACGTCCTCGACGGCACACCCGATTATCAAGCTGCCGTAGACCTCGCCAACACCATGATT
>JALONY010000221.1 GCA_025454715.1 Anaerolineae bacterium | reverse complement strand
GCCATCGGCTCAATCGAGAAGTTGATGATGCTGGCGTTGACATCCGGCGGCAAAATCGGGATGTGCATCCGGCGGCAATCTTCCAGAAACACCGTCACTTTGGTGCTGTCGTCGAATTGCACGGTCAACAGCGCCGCCATGTACTCGTGCGGGAAGTGACACTTGAGGTAGGCCGTCTGCACGCTCAACACGGCATAGTCCGCCGCGTGTGCCTTGTTAAAGCCGTAATTGGCGAAATAGTCGATTTGGTCGAAAATCTGGTCGGCGACATCGGGGTCGATGCCGTTGGCGGGGCCGCGCTCCTTGAAGATGGCGCGGTGCTTGTCGAGGTCTTCTTTTTTCTTCTTGCTCACGGCGCGGCGCATCAGGTCGGCCTCGCCAAGGCGATAACCGAACAAGTCACGCGCCACCTGCATGATTTGCTCTTGATAGACCAAAATGCCGTAAGTCACGCTCACGATCGGCTCGAGCTTGGGGTGCAGGTACTGCGTCTCTTCCTCACCGTGCAAGCGCCGGTTGTAATCGGGGATGAACTGGAGTGGCCCCGGGCGGTATAAGCTGACACCGGCCACGATGTTCTCGAACTCCCGCGGGCGCATCTCGCGCAACATGCCCTGCATCCCCGAACTTTCGAGCTGGAACACCCCGACCGTATCGCCACGTGCGATGAGCTGGTACGCCTCGTCGAGTCGCCGATGGTCATCGGGCGTCAGGCGCGGGTCGTCGTGCCGGTAGGGGATGTTCTCCATCCGAAAACGGATGCCGTGATAGCGCTCGATCAGCTCGCACGCCGTGCGCAAGATATTGAGGGTGGCGAGGCCGAGGAAGTCAATCTTGAGCAACCCGATGGCCTCGCAGGTCTCCATGGTGAACTGCGTGACTTGCTTGATGGGCAAATCGGCGTTTTCTTTGCCGGTCATGCGGTGCAACGGCAAATACTCGACCAAGTTTTGGTCGGCGATAATCACACCGGCGGCGTGTACCGAGGCGTGGCGGCGCGCCCCTTGCAATTTGCCCGCCATATCGAGCACCTCGCGCAGGAGCGGGTCTTCTTGGTAGACCTTTTGCAGGTCGGGGATTTCCTCGATGTATTTTTCGATCGGCTTGGGCTTGGGCTCCTGCGGGATGAGCTTGGCGGCCTTATCGACGTGCCCCAAATCGACGCCCATCGTGCGCGCCACGTCGCGGACGGCTTGCTTGGCGCCCAACGTCCCGAACGTGATGATGGCCGCCACCTTCTCGCTGCCATATTTTTGCACCGCATAAGCCAGCATCTCCCCGCGCCGGTCGTCGGGGTAGTCGATGTCGATGTCGGGCATGGTGTTGCGCTCGGGGTTCAAAAACCGCTCGAAAAACAGCGCATTCTGGATTGGGTCGATGTTGGTGATGCCCAACACATACAGCGCGAGGCTGCCCGCGCCGGAGCCGCGCACGTTGAACCAAATATCGGTCTGGCGGGCGTATTCGCACAAGTCCCACACGATCAAGAAATAAGTGTTGTAGCCCATCTGCTGGATGACGCCCAGCTCATACTCGAGACGGGCGCGCAAGCTGGGGTCATCGGCACGCGCCCCAAACCGCCAGCCCATCCCGATGTCGCACAGATGGCGCAGGTACGTCTCGGGCGTGAAGCCCTCCGGCACCGGGAAGTTGGGGAATTTGTACTCGCGCTTGGGGAAGGTGAAGCTGCACCGCTCGGCCACGTCCAGCGTGGTGGTCAGAGCGTCGGGCGTCTCCGCCCCGAAGATGCGCCACATCTCCTCGGCACTGCTCAGGTAGTAGCTGTTGTCCGACATCGCCATACGACCACGGTCGTTCTCGTCGTCGTGGTCTTTGCGCTTAGGCTCGGCCTTGAGCGCCTGCGTCTGGATGCACAACAGCGTGTCGTGCGCCTCGAAATCACCGGCCTCGATATAGTGCACGTCGTTGGTCGCCAGCAAGCGGGGCCCGTTCGGGTTGCGCCGCGCATAGTCGATCAGCCAACGGTTGACCGGGTGCAGCTCTGGGATGTCGTGATGCTGGAGCTCCAAGAAGAAGTTCTCGACCCCGAACACCTCGCTAAACCGCCCAATCCAGTCCTCGGCCTCGCGGTGCTTGCCCTGCATGATGAGCTGGGGCACGCGAGCCGCCAAACAGCCCGACGTACACACCAAATCCTCGGCGTGCGCGGCCAAGAAATCGAAGTCGATGCGCGGGCGGTAATAATAGCCCTGAAGCTGCGCGGCGCTGGCGATTTTCATCAGGTTGCGATAGCCCGTCAGGCTGCGCGCCAGCAGCAGCAAATGGTTGGGCTTACGGTCGAGGGTTGGGTCGCGGTCGGTCATGCCGCGTGGGGCAAGGTACGACTCCATCCCCAAAATCGGGCGGATTTTCTTGTCCATGCACGCAGTGTAAAAGTCCATCACCCCGTACATCGTGCCGTGGTCGGTGATGGCCAACGCGGTCTGCCCGAGCTTTTCGGCACGGGCGACCAGCTTCTTGATTTTGCTCAGGCCGTCCAACAGCGAAAACTCGGTGTGGACGTGTAAATGCACGAAATCTTGGGTTACGGGCGCGGGTGCATCGCTCATACAGGCTGCATCAAACCCATCTTCAAAACATCAGGAGGTGCCGAGGCCAACCGCCCCGACACCTCCTATTGTAACAGCAAAACCCAGTGATGGCACGAACAAGCGTGCGGGTTTTACCCTGCGCTCAGCTGTTTTCGTCGCTGTCGCATATCCCGTTTTTATTCACGTCGAGGCAGTCGCACCGCCCGTCACCGTTGGTGTCCAGACATTGGTCGCGGTCACAAATGCCGTCGTTGTTGCGGTCTTGGCACCCGTTGCAGATGGGGCGCGGGTCGTTCTGCGCGCACACATCAGGGATGGTGTCCTCTTCCTCGCAGGTGCCGCCCTCGATTAGCTCGTTACACACCCCGTCGTCGTCCTCGGTGCCGTTATCGACGCAGGCGGGCAAATCGGGGAAGTCGGAACACTCGGCGCGGTCGCACACCCCGTTTTGGTTGATGTCGGCGCAATCGCACCGCCCATCCCCGTCGGTGTCCACGCACTGCTGGTTGTCGCACGTGCCGTCGTTGTTGCGGTCGGGACAGGGTGTCGGCTCGCCGCCCTCTTGCCCGTCGCACACCCCGTTCTCGTTCACGTCGAAGCACCGCTCGTCACACCGCCCATCGCCGTCGGCGTCCAAGCACTCTTGATAATCGCACACCCCGTTTTGGTTGCGGTCACCGCACCCACGGTCACAATCCCCATCGCCGTCGGTGTCGAAACACTCCAGCGCGTCGCATTGGCCGTTCTGGTTGCGGTCGGGGCAGGTGTCGCACTCGCTATCCGCGTTACGGTCGATGCACACCGGCGCTTCGGCCTGCGGCAGGTCTTCACGGTCACGGCGGGGGTTGCGTTGCTCAATTTGGCCTTGCGTGGCCGCCGGGGGCAACGTGACGCCCTGCGCCGCCAACACCTCGGCATACACGCCGAACGCCGCAGGGTCATAGGCCACCGGCCTGCTGGGCGCGCTGGCCACCAACCCAATCGGCTCGGCAGAAGCCGCCATCGTATCGTTCCCGAACAACGGCACGGCTTGCGCGCTGAGCGGCAAGCTGGTCTGGCTGCCGGGCACCAAGATTTGCGCCACACCGCCCGCCTCGACGACGCCCTCGCCCTCGAACAACGTCACCGACAGCGCGCTCGCCCCATCATCGCGGGTATCGGTCGTCAAAAACGCGGTAGACCCCAGCGAGATGTTGGCGCCATTGACGTTGAGGTTGACCTTGCCGATGCCGCTGGGGGTCTGGATGACCACCCCGTTGGTCGGTACCTCGCCGCATTGCGTCGCACCGAGGCCGGTCTTGAGGTAAAACGCCTGCATCGGGTTGTAGACCAACGAGTCGGCCTCGACCACCGGCAAGGCGGCCACATCGACCGCGATGAGGTCTGCGGCCACCCAGCCGGTGCGCGTGCGGTAGTCGTCATATTTGACGCGCAACCACGCCTCGCCCGCGCCGTTGACGGTCTGGCCGGTCACGATAGCGGTTGCACTCGCGGGCAACGAGACGTTGGCCGCCGCCAAGACCATGCCCTCGACCCGCGTTTGGTCGGTGGCCGCGTCCGTCAGGGCGACATCGCCGAACATCAACACGGTCACGTTTTGACCGGGGAGGGTGTCGGGCAGGTTGGCCTGCACTTGCATCACCGCCACGCCCCACTCGCCGGTCTGCTCATCCATCGGGCTGAGCGCCACGCCGCTGATGTCGGCCAACCCGACTCGGTCACCGACCGAGTCCCACTCGACCGCCGTGCTGGCGTCTCTGGCCGTCACCGAACCGGCCACATGCCCATAACACACTTGGTTGCGCGCCGTGCCTTCGCACACATCGCCCGCCGTCTGAAGCGCCAGACGCACCTGATCG
>JALONY010000220.1 GCA_025454715.1 Anaerolineae bacterium | reverse complement strand
GTCTGGAACGAGCCGAACATCGACCGCGAATGGGCTTCGGGTGCCATCAGCGGCGCGAACTATACCGAATTGCTCCGGCGCGCCTACCAAGCCATCAAGGCCGCCAACCCCAACGTGATGGTCATCAGCGGTGCGCCGTCGCCGACCGGCTTCTTCGGCGGCTGCTCACCGGCGGGCTGTGACGATAAGCCGTTCATCGAGCAGATGTACGCGGCAGGGGCGGCGAACTATATGGACTGCCTCGGCGTGCACTATAACGAGGGCATTTTGCCCCCCACCGCCACCAGTGGTGACCCGCGTGGCAACCCGCTGCACTACACCCGCTATTACCCGACGATGGTCAACACCTACTTGACGGCGTTCCGCAACACGCGCAAGTTGTGCTTCACCGAGCTGGGTTACCTGAGCGGTGAGGGCTGGCCCGGCCTGCCCGACGGCTTCCTGTGGGCGTCGGACACCAGCGTGGCCGAGCAAGCGCAGTGGATTGACCAAGTGGTCTCGATTGCGGGGCGCAGTGGCAAGGTGACGTTGTTGATTGTCTGGAACATGGACTTCGCCAATTGGGGGTCTGACCCACAGGGTGGCTTCGCGCTCATCCGCCCGGGGGGCGATTGCCCCGCCTGCCGCGCACTGGCCGAGTAAGCGGAGGTGTCGGCCATGCGCCGTATCCTGTTCTCTCTCATGATGCTTGCCCTGCTGGTCGCTCCGACGGCAGGGCAGGGCGCGCCGGACGCCATCAACGACGCGCTGGCCGCGCTCAGCCAACGGTTGGGCTTCACCGTCACGCTCAATGATGTGTTTTGGACGTGGGAGCAGACCGTCTTCAACGACAACGAGCTGGGGTGCGCCCCTGCCGGTGTGACGGCTGCGCCCGCCAGCGTGGTCGGGTACATTTTCTCGTTCACGTGGGATGAGGTGGTCTACACCTACCACACTGCCGCTGACCGCACCAAGACGGTTTTTTGTGGCAGTAGCGCCGACGCGGGCACGACCGTCGAGCTGGTGGATGCCATCGATGTCGAGGAGGCCATCGACCTCTCGAACCGCCTGTGCCCGCCCGCGCCCGCCAACGACAAGCCCTACATCCGCTCACGGGTGGCAGTGTGCTGGCGGTGGTGCCCGGGCTGGCTGGCTTCACGGTCACCGACGCCAGCTTGCCCAGTTGCGACCCTGAGGGCAATGTGTGGTGGCAGGTGTCATATAACGGCGCGGTCGGGTTCGTGGCCGAGGGGCTGGCGGGGGCGTACTTCATCGAGCCGCTGCCGCCCTCCAACGGGTTGCCCCAAGCCCGTGGCCTCCTCACGCCGGAGCGCCTGACGGCCTACAGCGAGTCGGTGAAGGTGCAGGGCAACCTGACCACCGACGCCGTGGCGTGGTCGGAGACCGGCAAGCTGGCGGTGTTGGGCGACCGCGGGGCGGAGGGGGTGTGGGTGTACGACGTGAACGACCTGACCCTTCAGCCGCGCCGCTTCCAGACGCTCGACCGCTTTACACAGGCCGTGTTCAGCACGGCCAGCGGCCAAGAGGACGTGTTGGTCTTGGGCAGTGAGACGGGCAGCCTGCACCTCTGGGATTTGTCGCCCAGCAGCCGCCTGACCCAGCGCCTGCGCCTGAACGGCCACGATTCCGCGGTGACGGCGCTGGCCATCGACCCGACCGGCACGCGCCTTGCCAGCAGTGGCGGGTTGGCGTTCGCCACGGTCGCCGATGACGGCAACCGTTACGCGGTGCTGGTGTGGGACGTGCAACGGGTGTCGCAAGTGTTCGCCTTGCGCGGGCACACCGAGCGCGTCAACGAGGTGGCCTTCAGCCCCGACGGCGCGTTGCTGGTGACGGCCAGTGCTGACCGTACCGTGCGCTTGTGGGATATGACGACCGGCCTCCAGACCGCCCGTATCGATGCCGATGTCGGTGCCAACGCGCTGGCGTTCAGCCCCGATGGGAGCACGCTGGCGGTGGGCTATGCCGATGGCTCGGTGTTGGGGTTGTCGCTGGTCGGCGGCATCAGCGCGGGGCCGTTGCTGCCCACGCACACGGCGGCAATCAACGCCCTAAGCTTCACCCCGTCGGGCGATGCGCTGATTTCGTTGGGTGCCAATGGCACCTTGGCGGCGCGCAGCACGGCGGGCTTGCTCTCCAGCGAGGCGGCGCAGGTCATCAGCCTGCCCGAGGCGGTCGGCACCGGCTTGGCGCTCAGCCCTGACGGGACGACCTTCGCAGTCGCCTTCCAAGACCGCACGGTGCGCTTGTACAGCGCGCCCTGATGGCCTGACATCACAGGTTGCCGACGGGGGAGGTTCGCTATGCGCGGGCTTCCCCCGTCGGGCGTTTCATCACTCGCCCAAGAATGGCTCGACGTAGTACAGCGCGTCCTCGCCCTCGGCAATCCAGCCGCTCAGGGTGGCACCGCTGATTTCGTACCATGTATAGCCGTTGGCGCAGGCGGGGCCGCTGACCACCACCACCACCTCGCCCATGCGTAGCTTGCCGATCGGGCGGTTGTTGGCGTTGGTGTTGGGGCTGGCGCGCACGTTGAGGTCGGTTGGGTCGTCATCGCTCACTCTGGCGCGCTCGCCCAAAATCAGGCGGGTGGGCGGGGTGTTGGGGCACAACACGCGGGGCGAGGCCGTGGGCGGGAAGCTGAACGGGGCAAACGTGATGGTCGGCTGGGGCGCGGCGGTCGGTGGGGTGGTTTCGGCGGGGGCTGGCGATGGGGTGAGGGTCGGGAAGGTGTCGCGGGCTTCGCCCTCGGGGTCAGGCACGCACGCGCCCAACACCCATACCGACAGCAGCAACACGGCGGCCAATCCTCGGTCAACTCGCATGATGTGTCCACCCCTTTCACGGCGCAACGGATACGCCGTGCTCAAAAGCCGTTTTCGACGTGTATAATACCCTAGATTCTGCACTGTGGGGGAAGACTGTGGGAAAAAATAGGCGGGTGTTGCTCATCGGCACGCTGGTCAGCGGTGCCGTCATTGCGTTAATTGCAGGGCAAATCGACTTTCCGCTGATGCTCGAGGCGTTGCGGACGGCCAACTATTGGTGGTTGATTCCGGCGACGATTGCGGCGGTGCTTGGGCTGGCCACCCGCGCCGTGCGCTGGCGGGTGTTGTTGGGCGGCGGCCTGAGCTTGCGGCGCGCCTTCGACATCTTGAACATTGCGTATTTGGCCAATGGCATTTTGCCGTTGCGGGCGGGCGAGGTGGCGCGGGCGTTCTTGGCCAGCCGCGGTGAGGGGGGCGTGCCGGTCTTCAAAACTGCCAGCACCATCGTGGTCGAGCGTTTGGTCGATTTGCTGACGGTGGCGGTCTTCATCGGTCTGGCGCTGGCCACGGCGCGGGCGGGGGTGTTGCCCCCAGAGCTTCGCACCGGCGGGCTCGTGTTCGGGGTGTTGGCGTTGGTCGGCTTCGCCGTCTTGATCGTGTTGGCGGCGCGGCGGGCGTGGGCATCACGCTTGTTCGCGGCGGTCATCACGCGGCTGCCGGTGCTCAAGCGCCCAGCCGTCCAAGAGCGCCTGAGCGCGTGGTTCGAGCACATCCTCGATGGCTTGCAACCCCTGACCAGCCCGCGTTCCTTGTGGGGGGTGTTCGTCTGGAACTTCTGGAGCTGGCTGGCCTCGTGGCTGACCGGCCTGCTCATCATGCTGGTCTTCTACCCGACCCCTGACCCCGCCGCCGTGTTCTTGTTCATCGCCTCGGCCTCGTTCGCGGTGGCGTTGCCCGCCGTGCCGGGCAATATCGGCACCTATGAGGGGTCGATTTTGGTGGCGCTGTATGCGCTGGGCTATGGTGCCACCGAGCAAGACCGTGCGACCGCCTTCGCTTTTGCGTTGGTCGTGCACTTCCTGAATTTGGCCGTCAACGCCGTCTTGGGCGTGATTGGCCTGTTGGCCGAGGGGGTGTCCTTCGGCCAGCTCATGCGCGGCGGCCAGCCCAAGCCGTAGCACTGCGCCTCTACCCAACGGACTGAAACACGCTCATGACCCAACCCAAGAACCTCAAAATCTTGATTTGCTTGCTGTATTACCTGCCGCACCGGACGGGGATGCAGCTCTACATCCAACGCATCGCGGAGGAGCTGGTGCGGCGCGGCCACACCGTGACCGTGCTGTGCGCCCGCCACCTGCCCAGCTTGCCCAACGACGAGACGATTAACGGCGTGCGAATCGTGCGGCTCAACGTCGCGCCGCTGGCCATCAGCCGCGGCATGGTCATGCCTGCCTACCCGTGGGCGGCCTTTCAGCTCATGCGCCAGCACGACGTGGTCAACATCCATACCCCGATGGCCGAGACCGCGTTGCTCAGCGTCATCGGCGCGTTGACCGGTAAGCCGGTCATCCCGACCCACCACGGCGATTTGATTTTGCCGGAGGGGCTGGTCAACCGCATCATCCAATCGGTGATGTTCGGGTTGTACCGCTTCATGGCGTGGCGTGCGCCCAACATCGTGGCCTACACGCAGGATTATGCCGAGAACTCGTACTATCTCAGGCCGTACCTGCACAAGGTGAAGGTCATCCACCCGCCCATCACCATGCCCGAGCCGCAACCCGACCGCGCCGCGCAACTGCGCGCCGAGTGGCAGCACGGCGACGGCCCCTTGATTGGGTTTGCGGGGCGGTTCGTGCAAGAGAAGCGCCCCGATTTGCTGATTCAGTCGTTGGATGTCATCCTGAAGCGCTATCCCAACGCCCGCATCGTGTTCGCGGGGCAATATGACATCCCGTATGAGCGGACGTGGGAGCTGTACAAGCCCATCGTGGACAAGTACCGCGAGCACCTCATCTTCCTCGGCCTGAAGGACGATATGCAGTTCATGGCCGATTTCTTTCGGGCGGTCGATGTGCTGGCGTTGACCAGCGACAGCGAGTGCTTCGCGCTGGTGCAGGTCGAGGCGATGCTGGCGGGCACGCCGGTGGTGATGACCGACACGCCGGGCGGGCGCGTGCCGGTACAGGCGACCGGCATGGGCAAGATTGCGCCGCGGGGCGACGCCGAGGCGATTGGGCGTGCCATCGTCGAGGTCTTGGGCGACCCCGCCGCGTGCCGCCGCACCCGCGCCGAGGTCGAGTCGGTGTTCAATTTCCAGCGCACGGTCGATCAATACGAGTCGCTGTTCGCCGCGGCAGCGCGGTAGACGGTAGGAGGGAGTGGGGATATACTCTGTTGATAGAGGCTGTCCCCACGCCCCATAAAAAGGAGTCCCGACATGTATATCCATCGAATTATCTTGCGCGATGTGCGGAATTTCGAGAACCTCGATTTGCGGTTGTGGAATGACTGGACGAACAAGCCGCTCGATTCAGTGTTGTTGACTGGC
>JALONY010000219.1 GCA_025454715.1 Anaerolineae bacterium | reverse complement strand
GGGGGGTTCGACGTGCGAAAGCAGGTCAACGAGCTGCTGCTGGCCTATACTTACGTGCGGCAGGGCGCGCCGGAGGTTCCGCTGATTTTGGCCGGCCACGAGCCGAAGTGGGGCGGGGCGGTCTTCCCCGATTTGCGCGCCTACATCGACCGCTTGGGCATCGCCGACTCGGTGCGCTGGCTGGGCTATGTCGAGGAGGCCGATAAACCGGCCTTGTACCGCATGGCGGTGGCCTCGGCCTACCCCAGCCGTTACGAGGGGTTCGGCCTGCCGGTGCTAGAGTCGATGGCGGCGGGCACGCCGGTGGTGGCGTGGGACGTGCCGGTCATGCGCGAAATCGGCGGAGACGGCGTGTATTTGGTCAAGAGCGGGCGTGAGCTGGGCGGCGCGATTTTGGCGCTCATCAACCAGCAACCGCTGCGCGAGTCGCTGATTACGCAGGGCTTGGCGCAGGCCACGCGCTATCAATGGCGCAAGACCGCCCGCGAGACGCTGGCGGTGTTCGATGCGGTGCTGAAGGGCGTCACGCCCGCCTAGGCGCTCGGTTCGTTGTTTGGGGTGTTGGTGAAAAGGGGAAACCGACCATGCGAGACATCTTTCGCGCCATCCGTGCCATCGTCACCCAGCGTAGCGGCAACGACTTGCTATATTTGGCGGTCGGGGTGCTGCTGGGCATCATCGCCTTCCCGCTGATTGGCCTGATTTCGGGCAATTTGCAGAGTTTCTTGTACGACCTCGCACCGGAGGGCGTCGGCATCATCTTCACCGTGTTGGTGCTCGATCAACTGGACAAGCTGCGCGAGGAGCGCCAAACCCGCGAGCGCTTGATGCGCGAGGCGCACAGCCGCGATAAAAATTTCGCCTCGCAAGCCATCGAGGAATTGCGGGCGTTGGGCTGGCTGGCCGAGGGGTGCCTGCGCGATAAAGAGCTGCGCGGCAGCAACTGGGACGGTGCCAACCTGTATCAGGCCGACCTGCGCGGCGCGGACTTGCGGCGCGCCAACTTCGAGGGTGCGGACTTTTATGAGGCCAACCTGACCGACGCCAAAGTAGACCCCGCCCAGTTCCGCAATGCCAAGACCTTGCGCTTCGCCACCATGCCCGACGGCCAAAAATATGACGGGCGCTATAACCTGCCCCACGACCTCGCGCTGATGAAAGACCCGCGCTTCAAGACCGACCCGAACGACCCCGCCCAAGTCGCCAAGTTTTACGATGTGCCGGTCGAGGCGTACCTAAAGGGGCAACAAAAGGCGGCGGCCATCCGCGCCACGGCGATTGCCGAGGCCGAGGCCGAGGGCGACATGAACGACGACCTGCGCGAGGCGGTCGAGGCGCTTACCCGCGCCGCGCTGGAGGCCGCCGCCAAGCGCCGCCGCTAACCCTCGCCACGCTTGCGCACCGCCCAGCGCACCTCGTTCTCGATGAACCCGACCATGCCCGCGATGGTCGGGTCGGGGCGGGTGTCGGGCGTCAACGGGTGCGCCCGCTCCGCGATGACCACCCCCGCCGACAGGTCAAGCGTGACCGCGCCGACCGTCAGGCGCGGGATAGCGCGCAGGTGCAGCACCCCGTCGCGCCAGCCGGTCTGGTCGGCGGGGCACACCGAGACGGTCAGGGCGGCGTCGGGGCGGGCTTGCCCGTCGGCCACATACGCCACCCCGCCCACGCGCCCCGCGTGCGCCGCATCGACCACCTGTAGCGCCAAAATCACCTTAGCCAGCTCTGGGCGCACCCCTGCCGCCAGCGTATCGGCGTAGGCCGCCGCATAACCGCACCCGTCCAACGCCATCAACATCGAGCGCCCGCCGGTCTGGGCGCAATGCCCGACCTGTGGGGCGCACGCCCCGCCGAGGTCGATGCAGACCGAGCGCCCCCCGAGGTCGGCGCGCACCTGCTGGATGAGGCTGAACAAGCGCGGCAACGCGCGCAGGTCGCCGCGCAGGTCTTGGGTGTACAGCACGGTCAGCACGGCCTCGGGCATGGTCAGCGCACCGCCGCCCGCAACAGTTGGATGAACCATGCGCGGTCGATGTGGGTCGCTACCCGCATGTTGGGCACGGCCTTGTTCAGGCGGCGCTCGACCACGGTCATGCCGCGGGTGAGCGCCCCGTCCAATTCGACCTCGACCTGCATCGGCTGGAGCGTCGCGATGCTGGGCGACAACGCGACCGCCATCGCCAGCGGGTCGGGGAAGCACACCGCCGGATAACCATAATCGCGCAACCAATAGGCCATGACCGATTTTTGGATATCGACCAGCAGGTGTGCCAGCGGGGTGCCCAGCGCCCGCACCGCGTCGATTTCGTCCAACGTCAGCAGGCCGTGGCGCACGCTCATATCCCAGCCGACCAGCTCAATCGGCAAGCCCGCCCGAAACACGATGTCCGCCGCCTCGGGGTCGGCGACGATGTTGTATTCGGCGGTCGGGTTTTGGCGGGTGTTGCCCACGCCGTCGGGCGCGCCGCCCATCACCACCACGCGGGGAATCAAGCGCACGATGCCCGGGTCTTGCTGGAGCGCCAGCGCAATATTGGTCAGGGGGCCCAGCGCCACCAGCGTGATTTGGTCGGGATAGGCGCGCACCAGCCGGATGATGGCATCGGCGGCGTGGCCTTCGGCGGGCGTGCGCCCGTGCAACGGCAGGCCGATGTCGCCCAAGCCGTCGCCCCCGTGCACATCGGCGGCCTGCTCTTGGCTGGCGGCCATCAGCGGCTTGGCCTCACCCGCGTAGACCGGCACGCTATCGGCTTTGCCGCACGCCTCGACCAAGTACAGGGCGTTTTGGGTGGTTTGCGCCAGCCCGACGTTGCCAGCCACCACCGTGATGGCCTCGATGCTGATTTCGGGGTGGCGCAAGGCCATGATGAGCGCGGCGGCGTCGTCCGCGCCCGGGTCGGTGTCGATGATGAAGCGGCGGGGCGGGGTCACTTGTGCTTCCAGACGGCGGGGCGCTTCTCGACGAAGGCGCTCATGCCCTCGGCCTTGTCCTCCGAGGCGAACAGCAGGTAGAACAAGCGCTTTTCGTAGTCCAGCCCGTCGGCCAAGCCCAGCTCGAACGCTTTATTGACCGCTTGCTTGGCGAGGCGCGAGGCGACTTGTGAGCGCGAGGCCACTTGCTTGGCCAATTCGACCGCCTCTTGGAAGTAGGTCTCGAGCGGCGCAACGCGGTTGACCAGCCCGTAGCGCAAGGCTTCCTCGGCGGTCAAGCGGCGGTCGGTCAGGATGATTTCCATCGCCAGCGCCTTGCCGACGGCGTGGGTCAGGCGTTGGGTGCCACCTGCGCCGGGCAAGATGCCGAGGTTGATTTCGGGCTGGCCGAACAGCGCGGTTTCGCTGGCGACGATCATGTCGCAGGTCATGGCGATTTCGCACCCGCCGCCCAGCGCCACGCCCGACACCACCGCGATGATCGGTTTGCCGATGCGCGTCAAGCGCGACCAATCGGTCGTGTCGTGGATGGCCATGTCGATGGCGGTTTTGCCGTGCATTTCCTTAATGTCGGCACCGGCGGCGAAGGCGCGGTCACTGCCGGTCAAAATCATGCAGCCGATGGCGGGGTCGCGGTCAAACATCTCGAGGGCGGTGAAGGCCTCGCCGGTCATTTGGGCGTTGAGGGCGTTGAGCGCCTTGGGGCGGTTGAAGCGGACGACGCCGACGCCCTCGGCGGGCGTCTCGACGGTGATGGTCTCATAAGCGGGGTGGTCGGTCATGGGGTGTCTCCTATTGGCAAGAAAAAAAGAAACTATCGGGTGTCTTGGGCGGCGCGCCCATCACCGCAATCATAGGCGCTGGGGTCAGGGGGTGCAAGGGGGCGCGCCTTACCTATCAGACACGCTTGGCTATGAGCCTCGTAGAGGTTTGTTCTTCTTTGAACCCGATGCTTCAGCGTCTGGCGGGGCATGGGCGAGAGATGTCGTTGGTTTGGGTGGCAACCTCTAACGGTCTAACCGTCACCCAACACCCATCTCGTCCGCTCTCACGGCTTGGGCACGGCCACCTTCAGGGCGTCGCCGACCGTGCGGACGTGGATGACCTCCATGCCCTTGGGCAGGCCGTCCAACGGGCGGCGCAGGCGCGGGATGACCGCCCGCTTGAACCCGATTTTGGCCGCCTCGTTCAGGCGCGCCCCCAATTGGCTGACGGCGCGCACCTCCCCGCTCAGCAGCACCATATCGGCGGGCAATGGCACGTCGTGATAGCTCGACGCCATCGCCACCGCCATCGCGAGGTCAGACGCCGGTTCGCTGATTTTCATGCCCCCCACCACGTTAACGAAAATATCGTGCTCCGACAGGCGCAGCCCGAAACGTTTGGTCAGCACCGCGCTGAGCAACAGCAAGCGGTTCATATCGACGCCGTTGGGTGTGCGGCGCGGGTTGCCGTAGGGGGTCGGGCTGGTCAGGGCTTGAATCTCGACCAGCAGCGGGCGCGTGCCCTCCATCGTGACCGCGATGGCCGACCCGGGGGCGTTAATCACGCGCTCGGCCAAGAACGCCTCGGACGGGTTGGGGACTTCGACCATGCCCGCCCCTTGCATCTCGAAC
>JALONY010000218.1 GCA_025454715.1 Anaerolineae bacterium | reverse complement strand
AGTTGCTTGTCGGGGTGATGGGGGTACTCGGTAATTTGCCAGAGGCGGTCTTGTGCGCGGTTCACAACATCACACTTTCAAGAAAAGGTTAAACGGGTCTCTTAAACGTTTAAGATAACCAGATGTCTGTTAAAAAGCAATAATTGTGGGGGTATAGTTTGGATACTTTGCACAAATTACGGGAAAAGTTGCGCTGAAAGTGCGGTATCGTGATGCTGGGTTGGGCGGTTTGGACAAGGGATGGGCGGCGATGAAGGTCTTGATAGCACCGACGGCGTTTAAGGGCTGTTTAACGCCGATGCAGGCGGCGCGGGCGATTGGGCGGGGGGTGCAGCAGTCGGGCTGGCGTGCCAAGCCGGTCTATTTGCCGTTGGCTGACGGGGGAGACGGCACGCTGGAGGCGTTTTTGGCTGGGGGTGGGGCGCGCCACACGGTCGAGACGGTCGATGCGCTGGGGCGCCCGTTGCGCGCCGCGTTCGGGCTGTTGCCCGACCAGACGACGGCGGTCATCGAGATGGCGCAGGCGTCGGGCGTCGCACGCCTGCCACGGCACATGGTCGGGCCGGCCAGCGCCTTGGACGCCTCGACCTATGGGACGGGGGTGCTGGTGCGGGCGGCTTTGGACGCCGGTGCGCGCCGCGTGGTGCTTGGGCTGGGCGGCAGCGCCACGACCGACGGCGGGGCGGGTTGTTTGCAAGCCTTGGGCGCACGCTTGTATGACGGGCACGGGCGTGAGCTGCGGGCGGGCGGCGGCGCGTTGGCTGGGCTGGCGCGGCTGGACTTGAGCGGTCTCGACCCGCGTTTGCAGACCATCGAGTTGGTGTTGGCTACCGATGTCCGCAACCCCGCGCTGGGGGAGCGTGGCGCGGCGCGGGTATTCGGCCCCCAAAAAGGGGCAGGTGCGCCAGAAATCGAGCGGTTGGAGGCGGGCTTGGCGCAGTGGTTGGCGGCCTGCGCCGCCCAGACTGGCCGAGACACCCGCGAGGTCGAAGGGGGTGGGGCGGCTGGCGCGTTTGCGGCGGGCATGATGTCGGCGGTCGGGGGGCAAATCGTATCGGGGGCGCAGGCGGTCTTGACTTATCACGAGTTCGAGCGGGTGATGCGCGGGGTTGGGCTGGTGGTCACGGGTGAGGGGATGCTGGACGCGCAAAGCTTGCAGGGCAAGGCACCGATGGTGTTGGCGCAACGGGCGCGGATGCTAGGCGTCCCGACCGTCGCCATCGTCGGGGGGGTGCGCGGCTCGGAGCGCGAGGTGCTGCGCGCCTCGGGCTTGGCGGCGGTGCTGCCGGTGGTGACGCGCCCGATGCCGCTGCATGTGGCATTGCGCGAGGCCGAGGGCTTGGTCGAGGCGGCGGGTTATCGCTTGGGGTGTCTTATGGCACTTTCGGGTCAATCCTTCAAGTTAAGACGACGCTAAGGTTTATATACCGTGATTTGCAATTGCTGTTAGGAACGTGTTAAGTTTCATCCAACAACTAAATGTGTGATTGATGAACGTGGCCGGTCTGCAATTGGCCACGTCTGATGGGCTAGTTCACATTACGACATGACTTTCCCCCTTACGCGCCATCGTGCCGATGGCGTGCACTATCCCCCCTTGTGGTGTCTCTCCGCGATACTGGCTGGTTCGCGGTTTTACACGTTTTCCCTGTCGGTTCAGGGTTTTGTGAGGAGTACAACCTATGAAGTCTTTCACCCATCATCGGAAGGGCGCGTTGCTGGCAGTGCTGGCGATGTTCGTGCTTCTGACGAGCATGGCGCTCCCCAGCGCTGCACAGTCGTCCGGCGGGCGCGTCATCGCCCCCAAGCCGGTTCGCATCGATCGCGAGCAAGCCGCCGACATCGCCGCCCGATCGGTGCGGATGCCGGATGGGCGCATTCAGGTCGTGGTCAATTTGTCGTCGGAGCCTGCGGTGCGCCAATATGTGGCCTTGGGCGGGCGTGCGGCGGGCGAGAGCGCATTGCGCGGCTCTGACCTGCAACGTGCGGCGGTTCGCGCCGAGCAAGCCGCGTTCGAGAACGCGGTGCGCGGCTTGGCCGAGGTGGTCAACTCGACCAGCTTCTTGACCAACACCGTCACGGTGGCGGTCGATGTCGCCTCGGTTCCGGCCTTGGCCTTGGCGCCGGGCGTGCGGGGCGTGTACCCCAATATCCCCCTGTATCGTGAAGATACCGTCAGCGTGCCGCACATCGGTGCGCCGGACGTGTGGGACACCACGCCCTCGGTCGCGGGTGGCGAGTACACCGGCGACGGCATGGTGATTTCGATCATCGACAGCGGCGTGGACTATACCCACGTCATGTTCGGTGGCGACGGCACCTATAACACCGATAACACCGTGGTCGGCGGCGCCGATGACGGCTTCGGCACGTCGCCGGTCAATGTGGCCGCGGGCGCGCAGAAGGTCGTGGGCGGTTGGGACTTCGTGGGCGATGCCTATGACGGCGACGACAACGTGGTGATTGATGCCGACCCCGACCCGATCGACTGCACCATCAACGCGGGCGGCGGCCACGGCACGCACGTGGCAGGCACGGCGGGCGGCTATGGTGTGACGGCTGCGGGTGCGACCTTCGTCGGCCCGTATGACAGCACGATTTTCGCCAGCTACCCCGGTGCGTCCAACGCTTTGCTGCGGATTGGGCCGGGTGTGGCGCCGCAAGCCACGTTGTTGGCCATGAAGGTGTTCGGTTGCGACGGCTCGACCGACAGCGCGATTATGGCCGCTGCCATCGAGGCGTCGGTGTCCGGCCAAGTGGTCGATACGACCGACTTCGACGGGGACAACGACACGACCGAAATCGTGGCGACCTTCCCGCCTGCCAACGTGATTAACATGTCGATTGGCGCGACCTTCGGCACGGCTGACCCCGATTTCATCTACAACGCGGCAGTGCGTGAAGCCTCGCAGGCCGGCGTGGCCGTGACCATCTCGGCGGGCAACACCGGCGACGTGTTCTTCGTGACCGGCTCGCCCAGCCAGACCAACGAGGCCATCTCGACTTCGTCGATGCGTGACCCGAGCTTGCCCTCGAACACGGTGCGCCTCGACACCACCATGGCGCTGTATAACGCCACGTATGGCGCTGGGAGCCCGTTCCCGCACACCGACCTGACGGCGGTTGTCATCCGCTCCGACCCGCTCAACGGTTGCACGCCGTTCACCAACGCGGCGGCGGTGGCCGGTAAGATCGTCTTGATTGACCGTGGCGTGTGCAATTTCTCGGTGAAGCAAGACCAAGCTTTTGCAGCGGGTGCTGCGGGCGTCATCGTCGCCAACGTCGCTTCCAGCGCGCCGGGTCCTGTCTATATGGCCGCCGCCAGTGCGTCCGGCTATAACCTCCCGACCATTCACATCGAGTTCGCTGCGGGCGAGGCCATCCGTGCCGCCGTCGATGGCACCAACACCGTGACCATGTCGGCCTTCAACTTCAACTTCGATGCTGAAGTGGCGGCAGGCACCAACAGCTCGTTCACCTCGCGTGGGCCGTCGCGTGATGCACAGGGCAACTTCAAGCCCGACATCGCCGCCCCGGGCGATACCATCTTGTCGGCGGGCTCGGGCTCGGGCTCGTTCCCCTATGTCCTGAGCGGCACCTCGATGGCCGCCCCGCACATGGCCGGTGTCATGGCGTTGCTGATGCAGCGTTACCCGACATGGACGGTCGATGAGCTGAAGGCGTTGGCGATGAACACCGCCACCAACGACGTGATGAACGCCTCGCCCTCGTTGCCCCACAGCCCGCAGCGCGTGGGTGCTGGCCGCGTCGATGTGCCGAATGCCTTCAACAACGAGGTCATCGCCTATAACGCCGATAACCCATTCGGCGTCAGCGTGTCGTTCGGCTTCCCCGAAGTGGTGGCCGGTAACACCGTGAACTTGGAAAAGACCATCACGGTCGAGAACAAGTCGGCCACCGCCGCCGAGTACGATGTGTCGTATGTTGCGCGCACCGACATGCAGGGCATCGCCATTGCCCCGCTCGATACGACCGTGAGCGTGCCCGCAGGCGGCACCGCCACCATCACCGTGACGTTGAGCGGCAACCCGAACATCGCGGGCGTGCACACCAACAGCGACCCGACCTTGGCCACGGCGTGTTGAACGCCACCAGCGGCGCAACCGAGGACTTGCGCGTGCCGGTCTACGCCGCGCCGTCGCTCAACAGCAACATGAGCGCCAACGATGTGGTGCTGGATAGCGCCACGGGCGACTCGTTCGACATCGCGCTGACTGGCGGCGGCTTTAGCACCGGCGCGGGCGCGACCAACATCACCTCGTTCGTCACCCCGTTCGAGTTGTTGGCCACCGATGGTAACGAAGCGGGCGTGGATGACAGCATGGACATCCGCTACATCGGCATCACCGACGACTTTGCCACCGCGCCCGAGGCTGACGCTGTGGAGTGGGGCGGTATCGTGTACGTCGCCATCGTCACCCACGGTGAGTGGAACACGCTCAACCAAGGGCTCATCACCCTCCTGATCGACTTCGACGATGACGACATCGCCGATATTGCGCTGGCCAACGGGAGCGGGAGCGCTGGTCGCGACTCGCAACAGGTGGTGATTTACGACCTGACCGAAGAAGATCCTGCGCCGGTCGCGTTCGGGATGCCGCTGAACTACTTCTCGTTCGCAACCCACACCGGCTTG
>JALONY010000217.1 GCA_025454715.1 Anaerolineae bacterium | reverse complement strand
TGGCCGTCGATGTATTCCATGATGACGAACGGGCGCTCCAGCGGCGACTCCTCGACCTCGACCGCCAGCACGCCCGGCACCGGATAATGCGCGCCGCGCAAGCTGAACAAGGCGTGGCGCTCCTTGAGGGCGCGATCCATCCCGTCGGGGGTGCTGGCGTACAGCTTGACGACGAATTGCTGGGCGCGGGAGGTGCCCGCCTCGTCGTAGGCCAGCGTAAAGCGGTAGACCTCGCTATGCGCGCCGGTGGCGAGGTTGGCGAGCTCGGTAATTTGGGGGTTTTGGCTGGCGGGGAACAGGGACGCGGTGTACTCGGCCAGTTGGGTCTTCAGCGGCTTGAACATCTGGGTTGATACCTACCCCGTGCGGGGTCTCGTGGTGCTGGGATGACGAACGATGGCGCCATTGTAAAACCCGACACCGCCCACGGTCAGGGCTAACCTGTCGCGTGGGCGGGGGAGCTCACCCGCCCGCGATGGCCGACAAGACCGCGACCGTCGCCGCGACGGTCTGCGCCATTTGCTCGGCGTGGCTGACGGTAGCCGGGTTATCGCCCGCTTGCGCGCCATACCAGCCGAATTGGGCGTGGTTGCCGCCCTCGATGGCCACGAACGCCGCATCGGGCGGCAAGGTCACCCGCGAGGCCTCGATGTCCTCGACCGTCGCCAGCCCGTCCAACGTGCCATAGACCGACGCTACCGCGAGGTCAGCCTCGGCAAGACTGTCGGACGCTTGGGCGAACGACGCCCACAACACCAGACCGTCCACGCGGTCGAGGTTGGCGCGGGCGAAGGTGGCCGCCATCGCACCGCCCAGCGAATGGCCGCCGACCGCCCATTGGGTGATGTCGGGGAACTGCTCGAAGACCGCGCTGGCCGTGCCCGGCGCGAATACCGCCAGTTGTAACGGCATGGCCGGAACCACCACCAGATACCCTTGCTCGGCGATAGCGGCGGCATATGGCGCATACGCCTCGGGCTGCACCTTGCCGCCCGGGTAAAACAACACCAACACGAAGACCAACAGAATGCGGCGAAACACGCGCATGATGAAACACCTTTGGGAGGTAAAACCGATAGCAATGCCAAAGGTTAGCCGTGCTAAGTAAACCTAAACCCAAACGCGCATGGGCACAGCATAAACGTTGCGTTGGCGCTGTGTGAAGCCAAGATGAATATGAGATAAGCCGCCCTCAGACCCTCAAGTAGGGTCTCAAGGCCTCGTGCTTCCCGCGCATATACCCCCTTCTCCGGGCAGAGAAGGGGGTTCAACGGTCAGGACTCGGGGGGGAGCAGCGCGGTGAACGACGCCTCGACCACCCCGCGCAGGGTGGTGATGGGGGCGTCCTGCTTGGCATCGGCAATCACCCGCGGGCACAAGCGTGACTCGAGGTCAATCCACAGGTCATCGGCGCGGTCGTAGACATCGTAAGGTACATCTGGCTGGTGCATCACCCATGCCAGCAGGTTGGCGGCCTCGGTGGTCAGGCCGGCCTCGACCAGCACGCCGGACAATTCGACGAGGCGGGCGTAGACCTCCACGGTCGCGCCCATCTCGCGGGCGGCGCTGATGATGACGTACAGTTGGCGTGCGATGGTGGCGCGGTCGTCGGTCATCGGCGTCAGCTCAGCAAGGCTACGGGCTGTGCCAGCGGGGCGGGCAAGGGCGCGGCCTCGTCGGCAGGGGTCAGGGCGGCCTCAATCACGTCATCGATGCGGTCGGCCAGCACGAACGTGAGCGCCTCGCGCACCTCGTCGGGCAGGTCGTCGATGTCCTTGGCGTTCTTGCGCGGGAGGATGATGGTTTGGGCACCGAGGCGGTGGGCGGCCAGCACCTTGTCCTTGATTCCACCGACCGGCAAGACTTGGCCGCGCAAGGTCAATTCGCCGGTCATCGCCACGGTATGGCGCACCGGCCTGCCGGTCATCAGCGAAGCCAGCGCGCTGAAGATGGTCACACCTGCCGAGGGGCCATCCTTGGGCATCGCGCCCGAAGGCACGTGCAGGTGCACGTCATATTTCTCGAACACGTCGGGCGCGATGCCGAGCGACTCGGCGCGAGCGCGGACGGCGCTCATCGCGATGCGCGCCGACTCTTGCATCACCTCGCCGAGGTTGCCGGTGATTTGGAAGCCGCCTTTGCCGCCGGGGACATAGGCCGCCTCGACGAACAGCACCTCGCCGCCGACCGGCGTCCAAGCGAGGCCGGTGGCCACCCCGGGCTGGCCGGTGCGGTCTTGCAGGTCTTCGCCCGGCTCATAGCGCGGCTTGCCCAGCAATTTGCCGACCACCTCGGGCGTGATTTCGACCGTCTGGGCGGTGCCCTCGGCGATTTGGGTGACGACCTTGCGCATCGCCCGCCCAATCTCGCGCTCCAGCGAGCGCACGCCCGCCTCGCGGGTGTAGTTGTGGATGACGGTTTGGAGCGCGGGCTTGTCGAACGTGACCTCGTTGGGCAGCAGGCCGTTCTCGCGCAGTTGGCGCGGCACCAAGTATTGCGCGGCGATGGCCGCCTTCTCGTGCTCGGTGTAGCCGGTGAGCGTGATGATTTCCATGCGGTCGCGCAACGGCCCCGGGATGTTGTCGAGGTCGTTGGCGGTGGTGATGAAGAACGCCTCGCTCAGGTCGAAGGCCACATCCAGATAGTGGTCGCGGAAGGTGTTGTTTTGCTCTGGGTCGAGCACCTCCAGCAACGCGCTGGCCGGGTCACCCCTGAAGTCGTGGCTCATCTTGTCGATTTCGTCCATCAAAATCAGCGGGTTGCGCGTCTCGGCGCGGCGCAAGGTCTGGATGATGCGCCCGGGGAGCGCGCCGATGTAGGTGCGCCGGAAACCGCGAATCTCCGTCTCGTCGCGCACGCCGCCCAGCGACATGCGGATGAACTTGCGCCCCATGGCGCGGGCGATGCTCTGGCCGAGGCTGGTCTTGCCCACCCCGGGCGGCCCGACGAAGCACAAAATCGCGCCTTCGCGGTCACGCCGGACGTAATCGCTGGTCTCTTGCGCCTCCAGCAAGCTGGCGCGGTCTTTGCGTAGCTTGCGGACGGCCAAGAATTCGAGGATGCGCGCCTTGACCTCGGCGAGGCCGTAGTGGTCTTCATCCAACACCTGCCGAGCGTGGGCGATGTCGAGCACGTCCTCGGTGCGCGTGTCCCACGGCAGGCTGACCAGCCAATCGAGGTAGGTGCGAATCACGCCGTATTCCGCCGACGACGACGGCAGGCGCGCCAAACGATCCAGCTCACGGCGGGCTTCTTTTTCGGCCTCTTCGGTCATGTGCAGCGCGTCGATTTTTTGGCGGAACTGCTCGACCTCGCTGGCTTCCTCGCCCTCGCCCAATTCGCGCTGGATGACGCGCATTTGCTCGCGCAGGTAATAATCGCGCTGGGCTTTTTCCATCTCGCCTTGCGCGTCGGCCTGAATCTTGCGCCCAAGCTCCAGTAGCTCAATCTCGCGCCCAAGCGTGCCCATCAGGCGGCGCATCTTCTCGCCGAGGGTCGGGATTTCGAGCAGGGTTTGGGCTTCTTCGAGGCCGACGCTGCGGACGTAAGTGGCGACCGCGTAGGTGGTGTGGAGCGGGTCGGCGGTGTTGATGGTCGAGGACAGCAAATCGCCCGGCAGGTTGGGCAGCAACTCGGCCAATTTATTGAACTGGTCAGAGATGTTGCGCGCCATCGCCTCGGTCTCGAACCCGTCTTCGAGGACTTCGGGCACGACCTTGACCCGTGCCTTTAAATACGGCTCGGTGGCGGTATATTCCTCGATTTCGATGCGCTCGAGGCCGCGCACCATCGCCCGGATGCTACCGTCGGGCGTGCGGTATTGGCGCGTAATCAGCCCGAGCGTGCCGACGCGGTAAATGTCGTCGGGGGCGGGGGTCTCGTTCTCGGGGTTCTTGGCCGTAAATAGCCCGACCAGCTTACTGCCGTTCAGGTCTTCCATCAGGCGGATGCTGCGCGGCTGCCCAATCGGGAGCGGCAGGGTCATCTTGGGGAAAATCACCATCCCGCGCAATGGCAAAATCGGCAATTCGTCGGGCAGGTCGGCCAGCGCTTTGTCACGAGCTTCGTCGGGGGTTTGTTCCGAGCCGTCGTCCAGCAGGTCTTCCAGCTCCAGCAGCCGCAGCCCCGCCATTTCGGCGGTTTCCAGCCACTCGCGTGGGTCATTTGGGGTCATACAATACCTTTCCATCGTCGGGGGAGTGCGTGGCACTGGCGGCGTTGTTTATGGTGCGTATTGTAGAGGATACCCTGTTTGGGTAAAAACTGTGTTAGACCCGCGTATGATGCTTAATAGTTGGGGGTGGGGGCGGCCTGCCCCCACCGTAGGGCAACCGTCGGCACGCTGGGGCTTAGCGCACCCCCCAAGCTGGTGTACGATACGAAAATCAAACATTGTCCAGCCATCGGAGAACCACGGACGTGTTCACCCTCAAGCCCTTCTTGCTGGCGCTGTGCATGGCGCTGCTCACCCTCGGCGCGCAAGCGCAAACCCCGTGGACGGCGTGGCTCTACACCCCGTCGGATGGTAGCGTCACCCGCGTGCGCGCCACCGGCGAAATCGTCGATGCCTACCGCTTGCCCCTCAGCCAAGCCTTCAATACTTATGGCGAGGCCGCGGTCGCCTCGGCCAGCGGCTGGTTCATCGCCTATACCGCGTTCGACAGCACCGCCCCCGCCCAGAACCGCCAATTGTTCGTCTACGACACCCGCGCCGACATCATCCGCTTCACCTATGACCTGTCGGGCGTGACCGCCCTCGATTTCGAGCTGCAACCGCGCCCGACCGCCTTCGATGAGTCCGCTCAGACCTTCGCCTTCGGGCTGGTGCGCGAGGGCGCGTGGGAGCTGGCGCTGGCCGATTTGTCGAGCGATTCGGTCAAAGGGGGTGGCCCCTTGCTTCAGGCCGACTCCGGCTTGGCGGGCGGCCTGCCGACCGTCTATCAGGTGCAGGGCGAACGCGCCTTCTTCAGCTTGTTCGACCTCGACGGCGCGCCCTTGGCCGAGTACCCGCTATACCGCTGGCGCCCGACCGAGCGCCCAGAACTGTTCGGCGTCACCGCCCACACCGCCGACCTCATCGGGGCGGGCGAGTGGCTCACGCCCATCCAAGACCTGACGGTCATGACGATGAGCGCCGCCACCACCGCACAAGCCGCCCCCAGCTATAACGCGCTGGAATTGCGCGCCCCCGCCAGCGCGAGTGGGGAGCGCCTGAGCCTCGACCCCGCCCTGAGCGTGGCGCGGGCG
>JALONY010000216.1 GCA_025454715.1 Anaerolineae bacterium | reverse complement strand
GGCTGGGCGGCGGCGTGCCGGAACGCCTCCAGCGCGCCGCCCTCGTCCCCTGCGAAGCGCAACACGAAGCCCAGCTCTGCCCACAGGCTGGCTTGGGCGGGGTCTTTGACCAGCGCGGCGCGAAGGGCGGTGGCGGCCTCGTCGTAGGCACCTTGCAGCTTGTAGCCCGTGGACAGGGTGACGTAGCTGCGCGGGTCGTCGGGGTAGAGCTGCACGGCGCGGTCGGCGGTGGCTTGGGCGTTGGCGTATTGCCCCGCGTAGCCATAAGCGCTGGTCAGCAACATCAGCACGTCGTTATCGGCCTTGCCGTCACGCACCAGCTTTTCGAGCAAGGGGATGGCCTCGCGGAAGCGCAGGCTCTCCAACAGGCGGTAGGCGTCCATATAGGGCGCGCCGCGCAACCGCCCCTGACGGGCGATGAACACGGCAATCAGGCCGAATAGCACCGCCGCGCTGACGCCCGCCAGCACCAACCCGGCCAAGGCGACGCCGATATTGGGCGAGAAGCCCGCGCTGGCCTCGGGGCGGCGGGTGAACACTTCGGCCACGATGCCGAACACGAACGCGAAAAAGCCCAACAGCGTCAGGAGGACGCCGAGGACGGCCAAGACGAGCATCAGGCGGCGTGGGGGGCGCATCGGGCGGCTCACTTTCGTTTGGAGGGGCTCAGGGCGGGGGTGATTTTGCCGGTCTTGGCGAGGGTTTGGGCGGTGACCGCGCCCTCGAGGACGGCTTGGGCGGTATCGACATCGTCGGCCAGCACGGCGCGTAGTGCGTCGGCTTGCGCGTCGGCCAGCAATTTGCGCCACTCGGGCAGGGCGCCGCGCTCGGCGCGCACGCGCTCGAGGGCGGCCTCGGCCTCGTCGGTGCGGTTGAGGCGGGCGAGGGCACGGGCGCGGTACAGGTGGATGAGCAGGCGGTGGCGGCTGTCCTTGACCTTGTGGGTCAGGGCGTGGTCGAGGTGCGCCAGCGCCTCGGCAGACAAGCCCAAGCGGTCTTCGATCATGCCGAGGTTATAGCCCGTCACCCAATCGCCTTCGCTCAGGTCATAGGCGGTCAGGGCGGCGGCGCGGGCGGCCTCGTATTGGCCGGCTTGTAGCTCCAGCTCGGCCAATTCGTTGTGCCCGACCGGTGACTCGGGATGAAGCTCGATGATTTTCTTGTAATCGCGGCGGGCGGCGGGCAATTTGCCGCTCAGGCGGTACAGGCGGGCGCGGAAATGATAATGCTGCGGGGCGTTGGGCGCGGTCTTGATGAGCGCGTCGAGTTCCTTGACGGCGGTCTCGTAATCATTTTTACGCAGTGCCCGCACCGCTTTTTGATAGGCCATCGGCTCGCGGGAGCGGAACAGCAGTTGTGCCGCGATGACCCACCCGACCGCGAGGCCGAACAGCAGGCCGCTTTGCTCACGAAATAGGGTGGAGCCCAGCACGATGAGCAAAAACGAGGGCGTCAGGATGCCCAGCCAGCGCCCGCGTTGATAGGGCGAGAGGGCGGTGAACAAGATGATGGCCGCCCCGCCCAAGAAAATCAGGAACAACAGGGTTTGTAGCTCGACGATGTTTTGGCCTTCGACGGCGTTCAACATCAGGCTGAGCAGGCCGGTGACCGCCAGCAGGCCGAACAAGGCCATCCGGCGGGTCGGCCCCAAAAAGTCGCCGAATGCGTTCCAAATGCGCCCAATCATGCGCGGCCTCCTGCTTGCCCGTCGGGGCGGTGTGCGTAGTTGGTCAGGTGGATGGTCAGGTCGTGGTGGTGGCGAAAAGCGACCAGCTGGCTGGGCAAGACCCACGCCTGTTGCAGGTCGTCGTCGTGGCTGAGCACCCAGCCCAGCGCCTCGCCGTATGGGCTGGGGCGTGGGTCGGTCTGGGCGCGTATGACCGGCCTGACGGGGGCGTGGCGCAGGTCGTCGCGGTAGCCCCGAAAGGCTTGGGCGGTGCCGCTGTCAGGCCACGCCGCCAACGCCCAGCCCAACAGGCTGGTCTTGCCGAACAACGGCACATAGCCCAACGGCAGGGCTTGCTCGTGGTCTTGGCGTGCGCCGCCCTCGCCGGTCAGCCCGATATACACCTTGTCGGGGTAAAAATCGTAGGTCTCGCGCTTGACGGTCGTGCCGCGCTGGAGCTGGGCGACCACCCGCGAGAACACGACCGCGCCGGTCGGGTCGGTCAGCGCCTCGATCAGTTGGCTGGTGTGGTAGACCTCGCGCCAGTCATCGTCGATGCGGATGAATAACCCGCCATCGGCTTGCTGGTGGACGCTGAATTGCTCTTGGCCGCTCAGCAACGCGCCGTCACGGTGGTGTTGGTAGGTGCCGCTGGCGATGAAGCGCTCTTGTTGGGTCACGGCGTGTAAGACGCGCATAACGGCTCAGCCTCCCTGCTCGGTCAGGTCGGCGCGCATCCGAATCAAGACGCCTCGCCCGCCGACCGCTTCCCAAAATGCCCGCCCCGCGGTGTTGTTGTGCGCGACGTGCCACTCCATCGAGGCGATGTGGTTCTCGGTCAGCCACGCTTGGATTGCCGCGACCAACCCCCGCCCGACCCCGTGCCGCCGGTGGGTGTCCTCGACGTAAATATCGGCCAAGAAGCCGGAATTTTCTTGCACGAACATATCGGGGATGATGTCCACGATGACGGCCAGCACGTAGCCGACCAACTGCTCATCGGACTGGGCGACCAAAATGCGGGTAAGCGGGTCGTTGAGGCGCTGCAAGATGCGCTTGGCGTAGACCTTGCCGCCGCCGCGGGCGGCAGGGGGCAGGGCGGGGTCGAGCGCGTGGTGGTACGCCACGAGGCGCTCCCACATCTGGCCGATGGCCTCGGCATCGTCTTCGGTGGCGGTGCGAATAATCATGGGGTTAGGGGTTTCGTGAGCACTTGATAACCGACGAGAGAGAGCGGTGGGGTGGGGTGCGGGTGAGCGCCCAAGGTGCGCCAGAACGCTTGCGCCACGGGGTCATAGCGCGGCACCAGCACGAGCACCTGCGCCGCGCCGCGCTCCGCCAGCCAACTGTGCGCCGCCGCGTATAGGGCGCGCCCCAGCCCCGGGTAATAGGCGTGCGCGTCGAGCGCCATGTGATCAATCAGGCCGGTCTGATGGGGCAAGCCGCCCGCAGGCCATTGCCCCAGCCATAGGCTCAGGTAGCCGCCGACCGGCTCCCCCCCGACCCAGACTTGCCCGTGCGCCCCACGCCCCAGCCACGCGGGCGCGCCCGGCAAGGGCGGCAGGCGCGGGTCGGCTTGGGTTACAATGGTCTGGCGCTCGGCGTATAACGGGTCGAGTCGGGCGAGGTCAGACGGGAGAGCGGGGCGCACATCCATAGACGGGGTGGGTTTCCCATGGGTGATTTGAGCGCAAGGAGCGCACGACGAGCGATGAGCAGTCAGCATAACACCGCCGATAAACACAATCAAGCGATGGTCAACGTCACACCCGCCGTCCCGCCCGATTTTCCGGCGTGGATGCAGCCGCGCCCGCGCCGCTTGCCGTGGGGGGTGACGCTGGCGGTGTTGCTGGCTCTCGCGGTCGGCTGGCCGCTGCTGACCCGCGAGGGCGTGCCCGCGGTGACGTATGGCACGCACGCGGCGTTCATGGCCGCCGATTTTGCCGAGGCGTTGCGCGAGGGGGTGTTGGTGCCGTTGTGGTCGCCCCACGTCATGAGCGGCTACGGCGCGCCCATCCCACAATTTAGCGCGTCGGGCGCATCGTATGCGATGGCGTTGGTCGAGGTGCTGTTCACCGATGACACCGCCGAGGCGTTCCGCATCGTGATGGTGCTGGGCTTGGCGGGCGCGGCGTTGGCGATGTACGGGCTGTTGGACGGGTGGCAAACGCGCTGGCCGATGGTCGGGGCGACCGCTTACGCGCTGTCGCCGTTCGTTGGGCTGACCGCGCCGCGCTTGCTGGCCGACCCCGCGTTGGTGCTGGCGCACGCGCTGACGCCGACGTTTTTGTGGGCGTACACCCGCGCCTGCCAGACGGGTGGGCGCGGCTGGGTGGTCGGGTGTGGGGGGGTGTTGGGCGCGCTGGTGCTGATGGCACCGTCCAGCGCGGCCATGGCGTGGGGGCTGGGGCTGGGGTTCACGGTGCTGGCCTTGCGCGGTAGCGCGGGCGCGTTGCCCAAGCTGTTGGGCGCGGGGGTGATGGGGTTGGGAATCAGCGCCCCGTTTTGGTTGCCCGCGCTCGCCCTCGACTCGGCGGTGACGTGGCTGGCCTCGCCTCAGCCCGCCGCGTTTCGCGTCAGCGCGTGGGAG
>JALONY010000215.1 GCA_025454715.1 Anaerolineae bacterium | reverse complement strand
CTGCCCGATATACGCGGCCAACACGCGCAGCTTGGCGAGGTGATGGGCGCGCTCGGCCTGTTCGATGGCCGCGAGGTCGAGGGGGTGGTCGAAGGTGTGGGCGGCTTGCGCCAGCAACTCGGGCGCGAGAGCCTCGCGCACGGTTCTCAGGCCGTAATCGCGGATAATCTGCATCAGGGGGGAGGCGGGCGGTGTGTTGGTTTGTTCGCGCAGTACGCGGTTGACGACCTGCGTGAACAGGACGGCGCTTTGCACCTCGTCCATGACCTCGAAGCCCGGATCGACCCCACAGGCGGCGGCGTTGGCGCGCACGATGTCGCCGCATAAGCTGTGGATGGTGCCGATGCGGGCGGCGTTCATGTCGCGCAGGGCGCGCATGAGGCGGTCACGGTTGGCGGGGTCGGTGATGTGACGCAGGCGGTCTTCGAGGCGCTCGCGCAGGCGGGTGCTCATCTCGGCGGCGGCCTTGCGCGTGAAGGTGATGGCGACCAAGCGGTCAACCGGCGTGCCGTGCTCGATGAGGCGCAGGTAGCGCTCGACCAGCACGGTGGTCTTGCCCGACCCCGCACCTGCCGTAACGGCGGCGCTCTGGTCGAAACTGTCGATGGCTTGCGCTTGTGCGGCGTTCAGCGTGGGGTCGGGCATGGGGTCTCGGTCTCGGGTTACATGCGGTCGGGGGTGGACATGCCCATCAGCCCCAGCACGCGCTTGAAGCTGACGTGGGCGGCTTGATAGAAGCGCAGGCGGGCGGCGGCGACGTGCGGGTCGATGCCGTCGCCGAACACGCGCAGGCGGTCATAGAGGGTGTGGAAGGCCGAGGCGAGGTCGTGGGCATAGAAGGCGATGTGGTGCGGCTCGAAGGTCTGGGCGGCGTAGGCGATGGTGTCACCCAGAGTCAGCACGCGGCGGACGAAGGGGAGCGCCTCGTCATCGAGCTGGGCGAGGTCGGCGGCGCTGGCGTCGAAGCCGCGTGCCTCGGCCTCGCGCAGGATGCCCGCGCAGCGCACATAGGCGTATTGGATGTAGTAGACCGGGTTGTCGGTCGATTGCTTGACGGCCAAATCGAGGTCGAAATCGACGCGGCTGTTGGCGTTGCGCGCCAGCAGCATATAGCGCACGGCGTCGGAGCTGGTCTGGTCAATCAGGTCATCCAGCGTCTCGTAATCGCCGCGGCGGGTGCTCATCTTGACCTCGCGCCCCTCGCGAATCAGGCGGACGAACTGCATGATGATGACGTGGATGCGGCTGGCCTCGCCGCCCAGCGCCTGCACGCCATACTTGACGACTTGGTGCTCGGTATAGTGGTCTGCGCCCAAGACGTTGACCAAGACATCGAACCCGCGTGCCAGCTTGTTCATGTGGTAGGCGATGTCGGGCAGGGTGTAGGTGGGGGAGCCGTCCGATTTGAGCACCACGCGGTCTTCGGTGTCGCCCAAGCGGGTGCTGCGGAACCATTGCGCGGGGGCTTGGTTGGCGCTCTTGGCCTTCACCTCGTCGGTCTCGCTCTCACGCACGGGGGCAACGTAAATCAGGTCGCGCTCTTGCAGCGCCTCCAGCGTGGCGTTGACCGACCCATCATCGTACAAGCTGTTTTCGTTGAAGAAATGATCGTGCTCGATGTGGATGCGCTCGAGGGTCTGGCGGATCATGCCGAACATCTTGCGCTCGGCGTATTCCTTGAAGGTTTCCCAGCCTGCTTCGGCGAGGCTGTCGCCGCGTTCGGCCACCAATTGCTGGGCAAACTCGCGCAGGTACTCGCCTTGATAGAAGGTACCCTCTTCTTTGGGCAGCTCGACCGGCAGGCCGAGGGCTTGCAAGTAGCGAATCCGCATACTGTTGCCGAGGTGGCGCATCTGCATCCCGGCGTTGTTGAAGTAATACTCGCGCTCGACCTCGTAGCCGGCGGCCTCTAGCAAACGGGCGATGGTGTCGCCGACGATGGCGCCGCGGCTACGCCCGATGTGCAGGGGGCCGGTCGGGTTGGCGCTGACGAACTCGACTTGGGCGCGCTTGCCCTTGCCCAGCGTCAGGTTGCCCAGCGTGTCGGCGGCATTGGCGATGTTCGGGATTTGGGCGCGCAACCATGCCCCATCCAGCCGGAAGTTGACGAACCCGGGCGGCGCGACCTCGACCGAGGCGATGAACGGGGCGGGGGCGATGTGCTTGGCGATGGCTTGGGCGATGTCGATGGGCTTCATGCCCGCGGCTTTGGCGACCGCCAGCGCGCCCGCGTAGGCGTAATCGCCCATCTCGGGGCGGTTGGGCGGCTTGATTTCGACGGCGGGCAGCGCAAACGCGGGCAGGTCGCCAGCGGCTTGGGCGGCTTTGACCGCGTTCTCGATGAGGGTGGCGTGTGCGTTGAGGAGCGATTCCACGGGGGTTGTTTCCTTGTGCATACCGAAGGGCATCGTAGGTCAATAGTTTAGCAGAAAGTGGTCGGATGAGACCCCACGAATTGGTTGTATACAGCCTGTCCGAAGCGTCAGACAATAACGCTATCGGATAAATCAAATCGTGAACGCGAGGCACGGCCATGCTCAACATGCCGGTGGATGTCGATAACACCAAGCCCATCTATCTCCAGATTGCCGACCATATCACCGCGCTGGCGCAATCGGGGCAGTTGGGTGCGGGCTTTCGGTTGCCGCCCTCGCGTGCGCTGGCCGAGCAGCTCACGGTACACCGCTCGACCATCGTCAACGCCTATGAAGAGCTGAAGGCGCGTGGGGTGGTCGAAGCGCGGCAGGGCAGCGGCAGCACCATCGCCAGCGGCTTGCAGGTGCACACGAGCGCGCCGATGCGCCCGACGGTGCCCTATTCCGACCACCCGCAACACCTGATGAACGTGATGTGGGACACCAACCGCGTCGAGGGGATGCTGTCGCTGTCGTTGGGCGCGCCCGCCGACGAGCTGATGCCGGTGGACGATTTCGAGGCGATGCGCGCCCGTGCGTTGCGGCGTGACCGCGCCCGCGCCTACAACTACGAAGACCCCGCGGGGCATGAGCCGTTGCGGCGCGCCATCGCCTCGGACTTGGGGCGGCACGGCGTGCTGGTCAGCCCCGATGATGTGGTGGTGACGTTTGGGGCGGGCGATGCGTTGACGATGGCGGCGCGTTTGTTCGGGCGGTCGGACGACCCGATTTTGACCGAGGCACCCGCGTACTTCAGCAGCGTGCTGAACCTGAAGCGCATGGGCTATGAGGTGCTGGGCTTCAAGCTGGGCGCGGAAGGCCCCGATTGGGACGACCTCGCGGGGGTGTTGCGCGGCACACAGATGGCCAGCCCGCAAGCGCGGCTCCGTCGCCCGCGCTTCGTGATGGTCAACCCAGACCACCAGAACCCGACCGGCCTGCACTGGGCGATGGGTGAACGTCATCGGTTCATGCGCTTGGCCAGTGAGATGGACATGCAAATCATCGAGGACGGGGCATATCGTGACCTGACCTATGACGGTTCGCCGTTGGTGCCGTTGCGGGCGCTTGACCCGAGCGTGTTGTACATCGGCACCTTCTCCAAGACGCTGATGCCCGGCCTGCGGATTGGGTACGTGGTGGCCAGTGGCCCCCTGCGAGAGCAATTCATCACGTTGCGGCGCATCGCGTCGTGCGGGGGGAGCGGCGTGACCGAGCGAGCGTTGGCCGCCTTCATCACCAACGGGATGTACGAGGCGCACCTCGAGCGCATCCGTGGCGAGTACCGCGTGCGGCGTGACGCGATGTGCGAGGCGATGCAACACTACTTCCCGCCCGAGGTGCAGTGGCGGGTGCCCAATGGTGGTTTCTTCATGTGGGTGCGCTTGCCCGAGCACGTGCCCGCGATGGAACTGTTTCGGATGTTGATGGAGCGCGGCATCGTGATTGCGCCCGGCAGCCTGTTTTACCCCAGCGAGGACAACCCGCAAAACGCGATACGGATGTCGTTCGCACGCTACAACCCTGATACCTTGCGCTATGCCGTCAAGAAGATTGGCGAGTGCATCGTGAGCTTGCTGCGGCACCCTTTGCCCAGCATCAGTTAGTCCATATGACCCGACACGAGGAGTATCGACCCATGACCCCCAACACCTTGACCATCGTTTACGTTTCTGAGACCGAGCCGCGCCTGTGGATGTGGGACGGCAGCGAGAACTGGCAACTCTTCACCCCCGAAAACCTGCCGCAGGCCATGGCGTGGAGCGTGTTTTATGCGCCGCACGCCGTGGTGATTGACGGCGAGGCGGAGTGGCTGGACGACGCGCTGAACGAATTGCTGAGCGT
>JALONY010000214.1 GCA_025454715.1 Anaerolineae bacterium | reverse complement strand
GGCCGGTGAGTTCGAGGACACGTTCGGCTTCACGGTGTTGCACGGCTATGGCCTGAGCGAGACGACCTGTTACTCGTGCTTCTTGCCCATCGATTTGCCTTGGAAGCGACATCAGGCGTGGATGACCGAGCACGGGTATCCGAGCATCGGGGTGCCGGTGCTGGCCAACGAGATGATGGTGTTCGAGATGATGGTGTTCGATGCGGCGGGGGCTGGGGTGGCGCTGGGCGAGGGCGAGCGCGGGGAGATTTGCGTGCGCGGGCACAACGTGATGTTGGGCTACTTCAAGCGCCCCGAAAGCAACGCCGAGGCGTTCCGGTTCGGGTGGTTCCGCACCGGTGACGAGGGCTTTTATCGGGTGGACGAGCGCGGGCGGCGCTTTTTCTTCATCACCGGGCGGCTGAAGGAACTGATTAACCGTGGCGGGGTGAAGTTCAGCCCGTTCGACATCGAGGAAGTGATGCTGACCGTCCCCGGGGTGAAGGTGGCATTGGCGGTCGGGTTTGCCAACGATTTTTATGGCGAGGAAGTCGGGGCGTATGTGGTGTTGGAGGACGGCGCGAGCGTGACCGAGGCCGAGGTCATCGCGCAGTGCCGGGCGCGCATGAGCTTCGAGAAGTCGCCCAAGGTGGTGTTGTTCGGGACGGACGTGCCGGTGACGACCACCGGCAAGTATCAACGGCTGAAGCTACAAGACCTGTTCGGGGCGTACCAAAGCACGCAGTTCAAGAAATAGGGGCTTGCCGCGGACATAGGGCGGTGTGGGCGGCACCGCCCTATGTTTGGGCTTCGTTAGCTGTACTCGTGGCTGTCCAGCGCGATGGGTTGCGGCTGGTTGAGGTCGTAGACCCGAAAATCGAGCGTTTGTAGGTCGAGCACGCCGTAGCTGTGCGAGGTCGAGCGCGAGCTTTTGAACGTGTAGAGCGAGCCCGGGTTGATGGCGCACCCGCGGTCTACCCGCGCCAACAACGGGACGTGGGTATGGCCGGTGATGAGCACCTCGACCCGTAGCGACGCCAACATCATATCCAGCAAGGTGCTGGACATGTGGTCGCGGTACAAGCCCCACAGGTTGTTGCCGGGCTTGCCGTGGCACATGAAGATGGAAACCGAACCGAACTTACCGCGCCAGTCCATGGGCAGATTGCGCAGAAACGCCGCGTTGTCGGGGTCTAGGCCGTGCTCCCACTCGTCGTGGTTGCCTTTGACGGTGATGATCCCGCGCTCGCGGATGCGGGTGACGACGGCGTTGGCCTCGGGGCCACGACCGACGAGGTCACCGGCACACAGGACGTGTTCGACCCCGTGATGGGCGTGCAATCTGTCTAGGGCGGTGTCTAAAGCGCGTAAGTCTCCATGGATGTCTGAAATGATCCCGATGTACATCCGATACTAACCCTAGTGAGCAACATAGCAGGCATTATAACGTATGTCGGGTTAGAAGGGTGTAATCATTTCTGGGCTGCCCACAGGCGTATCACGTTGTCGCCGCCGCCGCTGAGCAAGAGTGAGCCGGTCGGGTTGAAGGCGAGGGCGAGTACCGGCTTGGTGTGGCTGAGATAGGTGGCGATGGGCTCGGTTTGGGTGCCGTCCAGCAGGCCGCGGGCGTCCCACAGGCGCACGGCGTTATCGCGCCCGCCGGTGGCCAAAACGCCCCCGATGCGTGAGTAGGCGATGGCGTCGGTGCCGCCGAGGTGGGCTTGCACCACGCGCAGCAGGCGCGGGTTTTGGCCGTCCCACAGCCCGAGGCTGCCGTCTTTGCAGGCGGTGAACACCACTTGACCGTTGGGGGTGACGGTGAAATCGCGGATCCAATCGGTTTGGCGGGCGATGACCAGCGGGGTATCGGCCACGTTCTCGGCATCGACGCTGACCAAGCGCCCATCGCGCCCACTGCTGTACAGGCGACCGTTGCGGAAGGCCAGCGCGGTGACCTCGTGGCCGTCGTGCAGGCTGAACTGGAGGGCTTGCGGGCGCTCGCCGGAGAGGGCTTGGCGCGGGTCGAAGACGCGCACCACCCCGTCCGAGTGGCCGATGGCGACGGCGCGCTGGTCGGGCTTGATGGCGATGGAGGTATAGGCCACGTCGGTGCGGTCTTTGAAGACGATGCCGGGCGGCTCGCCTTGGGCGGGGTCGAGGCGGTGCAGGATGGCGATCGGGTCGGCGCTGGTGCTGCCCAACCACCCGTTATCGAGGGAGAAGGCGAGGTCGTTGACGGGGCCGACGTGTTGGTGGCCGACCAGCTTGGGGCGGTCGGTCGGGGTGCCCCCGAACGTGTCCATCCAGATGGCGACACCGTCGCCGCCGCCGACCGCGATGCGCCGCCCGTCGGGCGACCATGCCAGCGCGCCAATCCATCCGAAGCGTGCCGATCCGATGCTGTCGAGGTGGGCGGCGTTTTTGGGGGTGATGGTGGCGGGCATGGGGGCTTCTTTGGGCTACACGGCATGAACATCTGGGCAAGTGTCACACAGTGCACGGGGCGGCGCAAGGCGAAATGTCATACTTGGGCGCAAAAACGCGGCGGACATTGGTCATGCCCGCCGCGCCGGTGCGGCCTGAGAACGTGCTGAGAATCCGCCTTGTGTCGTCTGCCCTAGAGCGCCAGCTCGTGCAGCGTGTAGACGGTATCTTTCAGGTCGGCGTCCTCGACGAGGAACGAGATGCTGCACTCGGATGAGCCTTGCGCGATCATCAGGACGTTGATGCCCTTGCTGCCGGTGGCGCTGAAGACGCGCCCCGAGACGCCGGGCGTGCCGCGCATCCCCGACCCGACCACCGTCACGATGCCGACTTGGGATTGGATGGTGACGCCCTCGACGTTGCGGCGGTCGATTTCTTGCTGGAGGTCTTCCTCGATGGCGTCCTTGGCGGCCACGGCCATATCGTCGGGGACGACGAGGCACATGGCTTGCTCTGAGGACGATTGTGAGAACATCAAGACATTGGCTTTTGCCCGCGCTGCGGCGGTGAACACGCGACCTGCGACCCCCGGGACGCCTATCATACCACGTCCGCTTACGGTCAACAGCGACACACCACGCACCGCCGTCACCGCTTTGATGACGGTCGAGGCGGCCTCGGACTGCGCTGTAATCAGCGTGCCCGGGTGGTCGTAGTTGAACGTGTTGCGGACGCGGATGGGTACCTCCAAGTCGAGAACCGGTTGCACAGTCTTGGGATGTAGCACTTTTGCCCCGTAGTAGGCCAATTCGCCCACTTCGGTATACGAAACATGGTCGAGCACCTTGGCGCGGCGGTCGATGCGCGGGTCGGTGGTCATGACGCCATCGACATCCGTCCAGATGACCAGCTCATCACTGCGGGTGTAGGCGGCGAAAATGGCACCGCTGAAGTCGCTGCCGCCCCGCCCGAGGGTGGTGGTCGCGCCGTCTTTGGTCGCGCCGATGAAGCCGGTCAGGACGGGGGCGAGGCCGGCTTGCATCTGGGGCAACAGGCCATCGCGGATGCGGCGCTCGGTCTCTGCCCACATCGGGGCGGCGCTGCCGAATTTGTCATCGGTGATGACGTACTGCGTGGCGTCGAGGGCTTTGCTGTGGATGCCGTTCTCGACCAGCGCGGCGGCGACGAGGCGGGCGCTCAGGCGCTCGCCATACGACACGATCGCGTCGCGGATGCGCGGGGAGGCTTCGCTGAGGATGTTGACGGCGTGGCAAATCTCGACCACTTCGTCGAGGAGCTTGTTGAGGGCGAGGGCGACGCTATCGCGGGTCTTGCCGGGGGCGACCAGCGCGTTGAGGGTCTCTTCGTGGCGCTCGCGCATTTTCTGGATTTCGGATTGATAGCCCCATTTGTCGCCGCTCTCGGCCATCTTGATGACGTTAAGCAGGCCATCGGTGACACGTGACATAGCCGATACGACGAGGGCGACGTGATGACCTGCGGCCACCTCGCGCTTGGTGATGGCGACGACATTGGTAATGGCCTCGACACTGCCGACCGATGTGCCGCCGAATTTCATGGTGATGGTCGCCATGACCTACTCTCCAGTTCAGCGAAAAACACACGTTCAGTGTACAGGCCTGCCGTGAGGGCGGCAACCCCAAGTGATGGGGGAGACGGCTCAGCGCAGGACGCCAAGCCGTGACAACTCGGTCACAAGCAGGCGGTCATAGGGTTGGCGGGTGTCGGCCAGCACCACGGCGGCCTCGTGGCGCTTGCAATCTTGGGCGATTTGCTCGCGCCATGCGGCCAAGCGCTGGCGGTACAGCTCGCGTAGCGAGTCGTCGAGGCTGACCTCTTGGGCGAGGCCGGTCTCGGCGTCCATCAGGCGCAAATCGCCGACCATTTTTGGCATAGTCGCTCAGGGCGCGGTCGAGGTCGGTTTGGCCGTTGGCCTCGGCGTGGGTGAGGTGTTGCAAGACCTCGCCCAAGCGGGCGCGCCCGCGAAACGTGCGCGAGAGGCCGCCCACCGTCAGCGTGAGCGAGTCGTTTTCGTTGAGGGCGATGCAGGCCAAGGCCGCCGCGAGGCGTTTGGCATAGGTCAGCTTGTGATGGTCGGGGTTGCCCTCGGTGGGGAAGCCCATGCTGGCCGAGGTATCGACCCACAGGTGCACGGCGAGGTCTTCCTCGTCGTCGAACAGCTTGACCACGGCGCGCTCGGTGCGGGCATACACCTTCCAATCGAGGCGGCGCAGGTCGTCGCCGGTGGTATAGGGGCGGTAATCGGCGAACTCGAGGCTACTGCCGCGCTTGGAGGAGCGCCGGTCGCCCTTCATCGCACCGGCGCGCACGCGGCGCGCCATCAGGCGGTAGCGTTCGAAGGTGCGGCGGTTGGCATCATCCAAGAGGGGCGGCATGGGCGGATGTCCTGAATATCGCTCGAAGTCGGGGGCGGAGGAGATGGAGTGTAGCGCGGGGCGGGCGAGGTGTGCCGCCAACCCAATAGGAGCCTAATACGCGCCTTGTCGGAACAAGACCCGCGGCACGGTCATCATCAAGATTTGCGCGTCGAGGCGAATCGACCAATTTTCGATGTAGTAGATGTCGAGCAGGCACATCTCGTCGAACGGCACATCGCTGCGCCCGCTGACCTGCCAGAGGCCGGTCATGCCCGGGATGGTCTGGAGGCGTTGGCGGTGCCACGACTCGTACAATTCGACCTCGTCGGGGGTGGGGGGGCGGGGGCCGACCAGCGACATCTCGCCGCGCAGGACGTTGATGAGGTTGGGCAGTTCGTCGAGGCTGGTCTTGCGGAGCCAGCGCCCGACCCGCGTGACCCGTGGGTCATCGACGATTTTGGGGTGGCGCGGGTCTTGGTTGTGCTGAATCACCAGCGCGGCGCGGTATTTGTCGGCGTCCGGTATCATGCTGCGGAACTTGTAAAAGTCGAATAATTTTCCGCCCTCGCCGACCCGTTTTTGCGAGTAGAAAATCGCCCCCTTGCCCTCGAGGCGGATGGCGAGGGCGACCAGCCCGAACACCAGCGCAATCAACGGTGAGGCCAGCGCAATCAGGGCGAGGTCGATGGCGCGCTTGACGAGGCGGCTGGCGCCGTGCAAGCTGGCCTTGGGGCCGACGCCCATCAAGGGGATGCCGTCGAGCGTGTCGATTTGGACGTGGCGCAAATTGAGCTGGAACAAATCGGGCACGATGCGGACTTGTGCACCTGCGCGTTGGGCGGTCTCGACCATCTGCAAGATGCGGTCGTGGTGTGCCCAGCGCAAGGTGATGACGATTAAATCGACGTTTTCGGAACGGATGACATCGGCGAGGCGGTCGAGGCCGCCGAGGTCGCGCACCTGCCCGCGGCTTTGCCAGCCGAGGTCGTCGTGGGCGTCATCGAGGAACCCGACCGGAAAATACCCCAGCTCTTTGCGCGCCAACATCGTCCGCAGCACGGCCTGCCCGACCTCTTGCGCGCCGACCACCAGCACGCGCTGGATGCCGATGCCTTTGGAGCGCTGGTTGGCCTGCACCATGCGCTGCACGACCCGCGCACCGGCCAGCAGCAGCACGCTGATGGCGGCGGCGTACAGCATCATCAGGCGGCTGAAGACCAACGGCTGGAAGATGAAGCTGAGCGCCATCACCAAGAGGGTGGCGTTGGTCACGCCGTTGAGCAGGGTATAGAACTCGTCGAGGTATGGCCGCCCGCGCACCGGGCGATACAAGCCCGCCCCGCGATAAAACACGCTCAGCGACACCACATAGACCAGCACATACGGCCAATAGGGGTCGAACGGGGTGGTGTTGATTTCGAGCACGGGGCGGATGATTTGGAGCTGATAACGGGCGACATAGGCCAGCGCGAACGCCAGCACGGCCAAGCCAGCATCAATCCACGGCATCCAATTGGCGGGGGGGAGCGGTCGGGTCGGGGTCGTGTTATCCACGGAGCGCCTGCTTGTAGGTGGCGATGGTTTGGTCTGCCGTGGTGCGCCAGCCAAAGCGTGCCGCTTGGGCGAGGCCGCGTTGCTTGGCCTCGGCGCGCCATGCGCTATCGGCGTAAGCGGCGCGCAGGGCGTCCGCCCATGCCTCGACCGAGGTCGGTGGCAAGCAACGCGCCGCATCACCGGCCACCTCGGGCAAGGATGAGGCGGTGGTGGTCAGGGCGGGCGTGCCGCAGGCCATCGCTTCCAAGACCGGTAGGCCAAACCCTTCGTAAATCGACGGGTATAAGAAAAGCTCGGCGCTATTGTACCAGAGCGGCAGGTCATCGGACGACAAAAAGCCCGGGGCGTGGATGTGGTCTTGTAGGCCGTGGCGGGCGATGGCGGCGAAAATATCGTCATAGAGCCAGCCCTTGCCGCCGCCCAAGACCAGCGGCAGGCGCTCATTGGGCGGGAGCTGGGCATAGGCGTCGATGAGGGTGACGAGGTTTTTGCGTGGCTCCAATGTGCCGACGAACAACCAGAAGCGGTCGGGCAGCCCTTTGGCGCGCCGGAACGCCTCGACCTGCTCACGGGGGAGCGGCTTGAAGCGGTCGGCGTCGTAGCCGTTGTGCACCACGTCGATGCGCTCGGGCGGGATGCCGAACGAGTCTACGAGGTCGCGGGCGGTGCTGTGCGAGACCGCGATGACGCGGCGGGCGCGCTGGCAACTGAGCGGGGTGAACCAGCGCAGATAGAGGCGGCGCGCCGCGCTGAGCACCTGCGGGAAGTGGAC
>JALONY010000213.1 GCA_025454715.1 Anaerolineae bacterium | reverse complement strand
GAAGTCGTCGGGCATGTCGATGCCGATGACCGTCTCGATGATGTCGCGCACCAGCGCGTCGTCGTTGAGCCAAGACGGGGCGGTCAGGCCGAGGACAAGCAAGACCGCGCCCAGCACCAATGCCACCGTAAAGCGGCGTTGGGTGGGGGCAAACCAGCCGGTCATGATGTCGCCTCCTGATGCACGTTGAGCGAGTCGCTCTCGATCAGGCCGTCCTTGATGCGGACGACGCGGTCGCATTGCTCGGCGACCTCGGGCGAGTGGGTGACGATGACCAGCGTGATGCCGTTGTCACGGTTGAGCTTGCGAAACAAGCGCAAGACCTCCTCGCCGGTGCGGCTGTCGAGGTTGCCGGTCGGCTCGTCGGCCAAAATCATGGCGGGGTTGTTGACGAGGGCGCGGGCGATGGCGACGCGCTGTTGCTGCCCGCCCGATAACTCGGTCGGTTTGTGGTGGGTGCGGTCGCCCAAATCGACCAGCTCGAGCGCCTTTTTGGCGCGCTCGCGCCGCTCACGCGGGTTGACACCGGCATAGACCAACGGCAAGGCCACGTTTTCGAGGGCGCTGGCACGCGGCAACAGGTTGAACTTTTGGAAGACGAAGCCGATGCGCCAATTGCGGATGATGGCCAATTCGCCGTCGCGTAGCTCGGCCAATTCTTGGCCGTCCAGCTTGTAGCTGCCGCTGCTGGGCAGGTCGAGTGCGCCGATGATGGCCATCAGCGTGCTCTTGCCACTGCCGGACGGCCCCGTGATGGCGATCATCTCGCCCTCGCGGATGGTCAGCGACACCCCGCGCAACGCTTGGACGGTCGTCTCGCCCATCTGGTAGGACTTGGTGAGGTCTTTGGCCTCGATGACGACTTTATCGCCCATCGTTAGCGCCCCCCGCCCGGCGGTTGGAAGATGTTGGCGCGGGTGCGCCCGACGATGACCGTGTCGCCCTCGTTGAGCGACCCCTCGGTCACGGGGGTGACCACGGTCTGCTCACCGACCGACTGCCCCGAAATGACCGGCACCTCGATGGGCTCGCCCTCGGGTTGGGGCACCAGCACGAACTCGGTCGCGTCGTTGCGCTGAATGGAGCGGGTCGGGACGACCAGCGCGTCTTGGAGCTGGCCGACCACGATATCGACCTCGCCGCCCATGCCTGCGCGCATGGTCTCGGGCACGTCACCATCGAAATCGATTTGGATGGCGTAGGTGGTGACGCCTTGCACCACACGCCCGACCGGCGCGATGCGCGACACGCGCCCGACGATGTCGCCGGTTTCGACGGCATCGAGGGTGACGTTGGCGGGCACGTCGAGGGTCAAGCGCGTCACGTCCAGCTCATCCACGTCGGCATCGACGTGCAGCGGCACGAGGTCGGTCAGGACGATGACCGGCGCGCCCGGGCTGACGCTTTGGCCGAGGCGGAGGTTGACCTCGGTCACCACCCCGTCGAACGGGGCGCTGATGGTGGCATTGCGGAGGTTGTTTTGCGCTTGCTCGAGGGCGATTTCGGCTTGGCGTAGCTGCGCGTCGCTGATGGCCAGCTCGGTCTCGCTGGGGCCGTCCAGCAGGTCGTCATAGGCGGCTTGGGCTTGCGCGACCGCGGCCTCGGCTGCCCCCAACTGGCCGGTATCTTGGGCGTTGGTGGTGGCGATGCGGCATTGCGCTTCGGCTTGATCGAATGCGCGCTGGGCGTTGTCGCGGGCGAGGGCGGTCGGGTGGTCTGGGTTGGCGGTAAAGGTCGGGTCGGCGTTCAGGCCATCGCGCACATAGCGGTCATAGGCGGTGGTGGCGTCATTGAAGGCGGTGCGGGCATTTTCGACGCCCATGCACGTCACCATTTGCTGGTCGGGGGCGTTTTGGCGGGCGTTGGCCGCGGCATTGCGCTGGGCAATGGCGTTCTCGAGCGCGGTGGTGGCCTGCGCGACCTGCGCGGCGGTGGGCGGCTGGGTCAGGCGGGTGCGGTTGGCGCGGGCGATGGCCAGCGCTTGCTCGGCATTTTCGACCTGAAGGGTCAGGGCGATGGCATCGAGGCGCGCCATCGGCTGGTCGGTGGTCACGATGTCACCGGCCTCGACCAAGACCTCTTCGACCGTGCCGCTGACTCCAAAGCCGAGGTTGGCGACCTTATCGGCGGAGACCGTGCCGGTGGTGCTGACGATCAAATCGACATCGATGCGCTGGACTTGGGCGGTTTCTTGGCCGTTGCCGGTGTTGGCCTGCTCGCCCAGCGTCGGGCCGCTGATGGCGATGCCGACCAGCACGATGGCCAGCAGGAAAAACAGGACGATAAGGATTCTTCGCATTGTGGGGTTGTCCTTCGGAGGGGTGCGTGTGTTTCGCCGTGGTGCGCGAACGAAAGTGAGCGAACAAGACACTTTGTCTAGAATATCACAAACAAGATGTGTAGCTTGCTAAAGAATCGTAAATTCTTTGCGAGTTCTCACTTTGCACAGGCTTGCGTGGTGGACTCATTTGGTGCTCATCGGAGTCCTATACTGGTCTGGTGACAACGATTTCACCCCCTTTTCCAGCCAGCGAAAGACCCCCGACGCATGAACCTGACAGCCTCTCTCACGCGGGTGCGGAGCGCGTTGCGCCCCAACCAAGACTCCGGCACGTCCACGCCCATCCAAGTCCTGATTTACATCGTGACCTACGCGGGGCGCGGTTTTTACGCGCCGTTCATCGGGTTGTACCTGTTGTCGGTCGGGTTTACGCCCATCGAGCTGGGCTTGTTGACGGGGGTGAGCGCGCTGGTGCGTTTGGTGGTCTCGCCGTGGATTAACGCGCTGGCCGACCGTGCCGGTGCACACCGCAAATTGTTGGGCGGCATGATTGGCGCAACCGGCCTCTCGACCTTGGGGGTGGTGGCGCTGTTGTTCAAGCCGTGGCTGTGGGGCATGTTCTTGATTCGCGACTCGACCGACGTGCCGAGCGCGGCCTTGATGTCGCAACTGAGCATGACCAGCTACGGGGCTGGCGGGCAGGGCATGTATGGCAAATTGCGGGCGATGGGGTCGCTGGGGTGGGGTCTCGCCACGATTACGGCGGGCTTCTTCATCTCGATAGGCGGTTATGCGCTGTTGATGGTGTTGTCGGGGGTGGCCAACCTGCTGATGCTGCCGTTCCTGCGGACGTTTCCGGCGCGCACGGTCGAGAAATCGGCACGACCCACCCACACGCCCAAGCGCCACAAGGCATTTTGGCTGTTGATGGCGGCCAACCTGTGCTTTTATATGGGCATGAACGCGATGATCGTGTTTAGCTGGGCGTACTTTAAGGATTACTTGGGCGCCGACGATGCGATGGTCGGGCTGATTGCCGCGTTGATGGGGTTGTCGGAAATCCCGTGGATGATGGTGATGAGCCGCATTTATAAGCGCGTGCCGGTGCGGAAGGCGCTGTGGATTGGCATCGTCGGGCAAGCGGTGTTTTTCTTGTCGATGGCGTTGCTGACCGACTCGGCCTTGCTGATCGTGTTCGGCATCGTGCGCGGCGGGTTTTACGCCTTCCAGAACATCTCGCTGACCGTGATGGTCAACCAGATTAGCCATCCGGTCAACGCGGCCACCAACCAACGCCGCAAGCGCATCGAGGCGGGCGAGGTGGTGGGCTGAGCATGGCGATCCTGAGTCGGCTCCCGGGCTTGACCCGTCAGGCGGGCTTGCTGTTGTTGCACAACACGCTGTTTTGCTTTGCGGTGTTCGGCGTGGTGGACGTGTTGCTCAATTTTTACTTCGTCAGCATCGGCTATGAGACCGAGGAAATCGGTTGGCTTCAGTCGTTGCCGCGCATCGGCGGGTTGTTCGCCAGTTTGCCGTTCGCTTTTCTGGGCAACCGCTTGAGCATCCGGCGGGCGTTGGTGTGGTCGGCGGTGCTGATGACGCTGGCGCAAGGGCTGATGTTGGTCTACCCGACCCCGTTCATCATCATCCTGAGCCGTGCGCTGTTCGGGTTTTTCTTCGGGGTCAACCAAATCGCCATCACGCCAGCCACCGCCGATAGCGCCTCGTCCCAGCATCAAACCCATATTTTTGCTTACCTGAGCGCGACGACTAATTTGTCCTCGTCGGTCGGGAGCTTCATCGGCGGGTATTTGCCGCTGTGGTTGGTGATGCTGTTGCCGGCGTGGGTCATCCCGACGCCCGGGGTGCCGCTGGAGCAATCGGCATGGGCGTATGGGGTGGCCTTGCTGGTCGCCACCGCGCTGACCGCGCTGTGCGTCGTGCCGTTGCTGTGGATTCGCGAGGTGTCGCAGGCCGAGGCCGAGCCGCCCCACACGTCGGCACGTCGGGAAGGCACGCCGTGGGTGCGCTTGTGCGTGCTGTCGTTGCCGATGTTGTTTTTCGGGTTGACGGGCGGCCTGACGTTCCCGTTTTACAACCTGTTGTTTCGCACGGTCTACGACGCGCCCGACGCGACGGTCGGGGCGATTTTGAGCGCGGGCTATTTCATGATGGGCTTGACCCCGTTGATGGCGCCGTGGGTGGTGCGCCGGATGGGGCGGGTGAGCGGCTTGTTGATTGCGCTGGGGATGGCGGCGGTCGCCTTCGTCGGCCTGAGCCTCGCGCCGACGCTGTGGCTGGCGTTCGGTTGTTTTACGCTGGCGGTGTGCCTGCGAAACATGACACAGGTCATCTTCCCGCCGATGTTGATGGGGAGCGTGGCGGCACAGTGGCAAGGCGCGGCGTCGTCGGTTGGGTTTTTGGCGTGGAATGCTGGTTGGTTCTTGTCCACGGCAGTCGGTGGCAGCCTACAGGCGCGCTTCGGTTACGACTTCATGATGCAGGTGGTGGCGGTGGGCGTATTGGGGTGCGCGGCGGCGGTGTGGTGGGTGTATGGCCGCCCACAAGCCCCCCAGACCGAGGCCGTCGAGCGGGCGTGAGGTCGGGGCATCGCCCCAGACGAGGTGGGTCAACAACGCGGGCGCTCCGAGATAAGGGAGCGCCCGCGTTGCGTTCGTCGTGGGTTATGAGGGCAGATTGAGGTTAGTTGCCCCAAGAGACTTCGAGGATGCCCGGGTGGGTATCATCGACGATGCGGACGGTGAACGGCTCGCCCGGGGCGCGGAAGCGTTGCGCCAAGCCCCAGATAAAGCCGTACATCGCGTCGAGCGGGTTGGGGGTGTTGAGGTGGACGCGATACAGGCGCTCGCTGACTTCCTCGATGCGGTAGCCTTCTTCGGCGGGGATGTTGCGGAGGTTGAGGTGGTGGATGGTGTGCAGGGCGTGCAGCACCTTGGGGATGCTGTCCAGCTCGGGGGGCATCATGGCGGTCTCGACCACTTTCTTGCCGAACGCCACCAAGGCGATGCTGCCGCCCGGGGTTTCGCTCAGGTCGCGCAGCACGTTCATCCACGACTGGTGAGGGTACCACTTTTCGGGGTCGATGTTGTCGAGGCCATACTTGGGCAGGATGGGCTCAATCACTTCGGCTTCGAGGTTTTGGGCAAAGGCTTGCACCACTTGACCGAGCACCTCGGCTTCAGGGGTTCCAGCGACAAACGCTTTGGCAACGTATCCCGTCATGTGCGGTTCACTCCTTGTGCATCATCCGGCTCTTGCGAGGATTAGTTTCAGTGTATGTCGTGACTTTCGTTAGAATCGTAAAGAAATAACACCTGTAACATCACAAATTTGTGATATGTGCCTGATGTGAAAAGAAATAGGGTCGGGCACTGTAATATCCCGAGTTCTGGGGGTGCTTCAGCCTCGGGCGGGGCTATATGACGCAAAACGGGCTTGGCGCACTGCCAAGCCCGTCGGGGTGTATCGGTGTGGTCGGGCGCGGGGTTAGAGACCCCACTCCGCCTTGACCTGCTGCACCCATTGGGTGATGCGGGCAGGGGTCTTGTCTTGCTGGCCGTCCTCGTCGATGCCGAGGCCGACGAAGTGGTCTTCGATTTTGGCCTTGCTCTCCTCGAACTCGTAGGTCTTGCTCGACCAGAAGCCGTGCACGTCGGCGTCGGCCAACAGCACTTCATCGGCCAACATGCCCATAGCGTCGAGGAAGTTGAAGCCGTAGCCGTTTTGGTCGCCGAGGCCGAACAGCGCGACCTTCTTGCCCTTCATGTTCATGCTGCGGAAGTTGGGGAAGAACACGTCCCAGTCGTCTTGCAGTTCGCCGGTGTTCCACGTCGGGATGCCCATGATGATGTACTGATACTTCATCATCACCTCGGCGTTGGCCGAGCCGATGTTATGCACATCGACGATGCCCGATTCGACCTTGTCGAACTCGGTCTTGATTTGGAACGCGACCGCCTCGGTCTTGCCGGTGCTGCTGCCGTAGAAAAGCCCAATCTTGCCCATCGTTCAATCCCTCACAACGTTTAACGGTTTTGAGATAGATTGTGACGCATTTCACCGCTCTTTGCAATTGGAGACTCGTGAGTTTTGCGGCGGTCGAGCCAGCGTTGGGCGGTGCGTGCCAACAGGCCACGGCGTGGGGCGAACACCCACGCTAGGACGAACAGCACGAACATCATCACGACCATCGAGGCCGAGATGGACACGTCCCACGCCCCACCGGTCAGGGCGTCGAGGTCAATCAGGCCGAACACCTGCCCACGGGCGAGGTCATAGCCCAACCACGCGGCCAATGCCCCGACCCCCGCGGCGATGACCACCATCCGGCTGAGGCGGCGGGTGAGCAGGTGGGCAGTGGCGGGCGGGATGACGAAGAACGCGACGACCAAAATCGAGCCGACCGCGTCGAACGCACCCACCGCGGTCAGGCTGACCAGCATCATCAGGGCATAATGCAGGGCGGCGGGGCGAAAGCCGAGCGCCCGCGCCAACAGGGAGTCGAAGGTGGCCAGCTTCAGCTCTTTATATAGCACCCCGACGAACAGCAGGTTAATCAGGGTGATGACGCCCATCGAGACCAACGATTTGGGCACGAACAGCAGGCTTGGAGCCGAGTCGGTCAGGCCTTGTGCGTGGGCTTGGGCGGCGGTGTAGGTGCCGCAGTTGGCGCAGCGCGTCTCGAACACGGCTTGTGGGCTGCGCGGGCTGAGGCCGTCGCTGGCGCAGTTGACGCATACGCGCTCGGTGGTGGCCGACGGGTGGTCGGGCGTGATGGTCACGGAATCGCAGGCGGCGAGGCATACGCTGTGGGTGTTCGCCCACGCGAGGCCGATTTCACCGACGGTGACCGAGTCGATATCGAGATGGACATCCTCGGTATAGCGCGAGACCAGCAAGATGGACAAGGCGAACAAGAACGGGAAGGCCAAGCCCAACGCGGCGTCGGCTTTGACGAGGCCGGTGCGCTGGATGGCCTCGGTCAGTAAGACGGTGCCCAGACCGGCGGCGGCGGCTCCGAGGATGAGCCACGGGGACGACAAATCGGGCTCGAGGCCGAAGACGGCGGTCATGACCAAGAAGGCGACGACGATGCCCAGCAGGATGGTATGGCTGATGGCGTCGGTGGTCATCGACATCTGGCGCAGGAACAAGAAGGTTCCCAGCACTGCGCCGCTGATGGCGACCAACGCGCCGACCAGCACCGCGACGGTGCGCGGGTCGCTCATCAGGGCGTTAAACAGCTCACTCATGATGGCCAACCTTTCCGGTTAATCGGCACTGCTGGCGGACGGGGCGCGCCGCTCGGCAGGGGCGGGGCGGTGGCGGTATTGGGCGGCGTGGCGCTCGCGGCGCTGGCGCAACATCGCCCACAGCACCCCGCGTTGGGGCGCGAACAAGACCGACACGACGACGACGACGAAGGCCATCACGATCATCAAAGGGCGGTTCGTCCATTGGCGGGCGGCGGCGGCGGGCGCAATCAAGAGGCCGACCATCAAAATCACACCGGCCAATTGCAAGCCCAAGACGATGGCCGTGACCATCAAGACCGACAGGAGCGACTCGAGCCGTTTGACCGGCAATCCGAGGGCGGCGGCATAGTCGGGGTCGAAGGTCATCAGCTTGAAGGCGCGCCAAAACAGCACGACCACGCCGAGGATGACCCCGCCAACCCCTGCAATCAGCCAAAGGTCGTCTTGGACGAGCGCGGCGGCCTGCCCGAAGATGAACTTATCGAGGCCGGCTTGGGCGGCGTCGGGTTGCCCTTGTACATAGCTGAGCAACATCAGGCCGAGGGCAAACCACGCGGTGAGCGCGATACCTTGCGCGGCGTCTTGCTTGATAGGACGGCGGTGATGAACAACATGGCCAATAAGCTGGCGATGGCCGCCCCGACCAACAAGCCGCCGAGGTCACGGCCTTGTAGGATGAACGCCAGCACCACGCCCGGGAGCGCGGCGTGGCTGAGGGCGTCACCCAATAGGGCTTGGCGGCGCAACACGGCGAAGCTGCCCAGCGCGCCGACCACGAGGCCGAGCAACGCCCCACCCAGCGTGACCGTCCGCAAGGTGTGGTCGGGTGTGGTCGAACGATGCGCCACCGGCGATGACCAGCACCGCAATCAGGCCAAACGCGGCCAAGACGGTCACGGCGGCGGATAGGGCTGGGCGTTCGCGGTGCCATAGGGTTCGGAACAGGGTCATGAGGCCACCTCCTGACGGGTGATGAAGGCGACGCGCCCGCCATAGGCGCGTCGCAGGTTGTCCTCGGTGAAGGTGGCCGTGGTGGTGCCACTGGCAATCAGCGTCACATTGAGCAAGGTCAGATGGTCGAAATACTCGGTGACGGTTTGCAGGTCGTGGTGGACGACCACGACCGTCTTGCCGCGCTGGCGCAGGTCGCGCAAGACCTCGACGATGGCGCGCTCGGTCACGGCGTCCACGGCGGCGAACGGCTCATCCATGAAATACAGGTCGGCGTCTTGCACCAGCGCCCGTGCCAAGAAGGTGCGTTGTTGTTGGCCACCGCTGAGTTGCCCGATTTGGCGCTGGGCGAAGTCGGCGAGGCCGACCTGTTCGAGGGCGTGCAGGGCGGCGCGGCGCTCTGGCTCGCCCGCCCGCTTCAGCCAGCCCAGCTTGCCATACAAGCCCATCATCACCACGTCCAGCACCGAGGTCGGGAAGTCCCAATCGACGCTGCCGCAAGCGCGCCTCGCCCGCCGTGCGGGGGATGAGGCCGAGCGCGGCCTTCATCAGGGTCGATTTGCCCGCCCCGTTCGGGCCAACGATGGCGGCCAACACCCCTTCTGGGATGGCGAGCGAGACATCATCGAGGGCGGGCTTGCCGTGGTAGGTCACGGTCAGGCCGTCGAGCTGGAGGGCGGGCGGGCGGGGCATGGTTATTCCTCGGGGGTTTCGACGGTTAAGAGGTCTTCGGGCAGTTCGGGCAGCAGGTCTTCCGGCCAGTCGGGCAGGGCTTGGCCAAAGGCGGTGACGATGAAGGCGACGTTGCTGGCGTACATGCCGATGTAGGTGCCGCCGAACGTCTCTGGGGCGTCCATCGCGTCGGAATACAGCGTGTAGGGCGCAATCTCGACTGCGCCGCCGTTGGCGACCACCGCCTCGCGCACCGCGTTGAGGGCTTGGGGCGGGACGCTGCTCTCGACGAACAGCACCGGGATGCCGCGATCGGCCACGAACGCCGCCACCGCTTGGATGTCGGCGACACCGGCCTCGTCGGCGGTACTCAGGCCTTGTAAGCCGCGCACCTCCCAGCCGACCGCGTCGCCAAAGTAGTTGAAGGCGTCGTGCGAGGTGACCAGCACGCGCTGGTCTTCGGGCACGGTGGCCATCGCTTCCAGCGACCACGCATAGACGGCTTGCAGGTCGAGGGCATACGCCTCGGCGGTGGCGGTGATGACCTCGGCGTGGTCGGGCAACAGCTCGGCCAAGACCTCGGCAGTGGCCAATGCCGAGAGTTCCCAGTTGCGCGGGTCGAACCAGAAGTGCGGGTCATCGACGTTGACCAGCTCCTCGGACAGGTCGAACCCGCCCAGCGTGAACCCCTGTTCCTTTACGGGTGTGGCGATGGCGTAGATGGTGACGCCGCGCTCGGCGAGGGCTTCGAACACCGCATCGAACTGGCCTTCGAGGTGCAGGCCGCTATAAATGACGGCGTCGGCGCGGCTCATGGCGGCGATGTCGGACTCGGTCGGCTTGTAGAGGTGCGGGTCTACGCCCGCGCCCATCAATGCGGTCACGGTTACGGCGTCGGCGGGCACCTCGGCCAGCAACACGCGCACGAGGTCGGAGGCTTGGGTGGTGGTCGTCACGATTTCGACCGGCGCGGGCGCGTCTTGGGCGCTGATGACCGGTACGCACATCAGGAGGAAGAGTAGGGCGAGGATGGGGCGGGTGAACATCGGTAGAGTGCTCCTTGAGGTTGTTTTAGGCTTGGCTACATCTTTTTTTAGACTTGTCTAAAATATAGCGTGGATTTAACGTTTGTCAAGCGGTTGGTCTATATCCAACCGATAAACGGCACCGGCGCACAGGAAAGCCCTGCGCGCCGGTGCGTTAAGAAAGTGCTGAGCGGGGGGTGAGGTTAGAAATCGACCGAGCGCATGGCTCCGCCATCGACGCGCAA
>JALONY010000212.1 GCA_025454715.1 Anaerolineae bacterium | reverse complement strand
CAGCCGTTGCAGCCCAACCAATCGTTGATTGAAAAGGGGCCACCGGCAGACCGCGCCTTCGACAAGGACGGCAAGCCGACCAAAGCCGCCGAGGGCTTCGCCAAGTCCCGCGGCATCGATGTCTCGGCCTTGACGGTCGAGGAAGTCGATGGCGGGCGCTACGTGATGGCGCGAGTCGAGAAGGTGGGCAAGCCGGCCACCGAGGTCTTGGCCGAGGCGTTGCCGGCGTTCATCGCGGGCATCAAGTTCGGCAAGTCGATGCGCTGGAATGAGAGCGGCATCGCGTTCAGCCGCCCGTTGCGCTGGGTGGTGGCCTTGTTCGGTGATGTCGTGGTGCCGTTCGCTTATGCGGGCGTGGCCAGCGGCAACGTCACCCGCGGCATCCGCCCGTATGGGTCGCCGGAGCAGACCGTGACCGACGCGGCGGCCTATTTCGCCTTCATGCAGGCGCAGGGCGTGGTGCTCGACCTCGAGGCGCGCAAGCGCATCATCACCGAGCAGGTCGAGGCATTGGCCGCCGAGGTTGGGGGGCGCGTGCCCGCCGATGCCGGTCTGCTGGCCGAGGTCGCCAACCTCGTCGAGGTGCCGACCGCCGTGCGCGGCGGGTTCGATGCCAAATTCTTGGTTTTGCCGCGTGATGTGCTGGTCACGGTCATGCGCGACAAGCAACGCTATTTCGCGGTCGAGGACGCGGCGGGCAAGCTGCTGCCGTATTTCATTACCATCCGCAACGGCGACCGCGAGCACGCGGCGCTGGTGCAGAAGGGCAACGAGCACGTCTTGACGGCGCGCTTCAGCGATGCCAATTTCTTCTATCAAGACGACATCACCCAGCCGCTGGTGGCCTACCTGCCGCGCCTGAGCACCCTGACCTTCCAAGAGAAGCTGGGGTCGATGCTGGACAAGAACGACCGCGCCGCCGCGCTGGTGGCGGGCATCGGCACGCTGATTCGCACCCCTGCCGATGCGGTGAAGACCGCCCAACGCGCCGCCGCCATCGTCAAGGCCGACCTCGCCACCCGCATGGTGGTCGAGATGACCTCGCTTCAGGGCACGATGGGGCGCGAGTATGCCAAGCTGGCCGGTGAGCCGGACGCGGTGGCCACCGCCATCTACGAGCACTGGTTGCCGCGGGGCGCGGACGATGCGTTGCCCGCCAGCCCTGCGGGGACGCTGTTGGCGTTGATTGACCGGCTGGACTCGCTGGTCGGCTTGTTCGCGGTCGGGCTGGCACCCAAGGCCACCGCCGACCCGTATGGCTTGCGCCGTGCCGCGCTGGGCGTGGTGCAATTGCTCACGCACAACCGCATCGACATCGGGTTGGGCGTGTTGGTCGAGGTGGTGGCCAAGGCGCAACCGGTCACGGTCAGCGCCGAGGCGCAGGCGCAGGTGGTCGAGTTCATCGGCGGGCGCTTGCGCGCTTGGCTGAGTGAGCAAGGCTGGGCGACCGACGTGGTCAACGCGGTGCTGGCCGCCCAAGCCGCCAACCCGCACCGCGCCGTGCTGGGCGTGCAACAACTGACCGAGTGGGTGTCTTCGGACGGGTGGGAGCGCATCCTCGACGGCTTCGCTCGGTGCGTCCGCATCACCCGCACGGTGAGCGAGACGTATGCCATCGACGAGGCGGCGTTGGCCGCGCCGGAGGAGAAGGCGCTGTACTTGGCCTACAAGCAAGCCAGTGCCAACCTGAGCGCCGAGGCCGACGTGGACGGGTTCTTGTCGGCGTTCGCGCCGATGGTGCCGGTCATCAGCCAGTTCTTTGGCGAGGAGCCCGGCAAGGGCGTGCTGGTGATGGCCGATGACCCCGCCGTGCGCCGCAACCGGATTGCCTTGTTGCAAGCCATCAGCGCCCTGCAAAACGGGCGCGCCGACCTCAGCCACTTGGCCGGGTTCTAACCCGAAAGGTGGGCTGGGCGGATGCTGCGGCCTGTCAACTTACGAACCGACCTCGCCCCGTTGGCGGACTTGATCGAGCTGGTGTTCGCCGACTCGATGGACGCCAACGGGCGGGCAGCCCTACGCGAGATGCGGTCTCTCAGCCGCACTGGCATGGGTTTGCCGCTTTTTTCGCGCCTCAACGAGATGGTGTGGGGCATCGGCATGGGGGTGGTGTGGGTCGAGGGCGGCCACTTGGTCGGCAACGTCTCGATTTACCCGGCGCGCCTGCCCAAAGGCCAGCCCAACACGTGGATTATCGCCAACGTCGGGGTGCATCCATTGTATCAGCGGCGCGGCATCGCCAAGCGCTTGATGCTGGCGGCCATGCAGTCCATCCAGCGGCGGGGCGGGCAAGCGGCGGTGTTGCAGGTCGATGACTTCAACGTCGGGGCGCAACAACTGTATCGCCACTTGGGTTTCGTAACCGAGCGCACCTTTCGGACGTATAAACGATTACCGTTGGCGCGGGTGGCCAGCCTAAACTACGACGCGCCGCTGTACGTGCGGCGGCGGCGGCGTGGCGAGTGGCGCGAGGAATTGCGCTTGGCGCAACGCTTGCGCCCGCCGCATCTGGGCGGGCTCGGGTGGTTGCGCCCGTCGGTGCCCGCGTCGTTCCGCCCCGACCTGTGGGCTGGGCTGGGCGATTGGATGAACTTCCGGCAGACCGACCATTACGTGATTGCCCCCGATGGCGCGGGCTTGGACGCGGCGCTGTGGGTCGAGCGGAGCTTTGGCCTTTCGACGCGCTTGTTGCTGATGGTCGATGCCGCGCACCCGTTCGCCGACCTGCACGCCGATACCTTGTTGACGCTGGCCGCACGGCAATCGGGCGGGGGGACGCTCTTGCTGGAGCACCCCGCCGATGACGAGTGGATTTTTCCGGTGCTCGACCGGTTGCACTTCGTGCCCCAACGGTCGGTCATGCACATGCGCTGGCCAGCGCACCCACCCCATACCGTTGTTGACTAGAGGATGATGATGGCACAGCTTTGGTTTTACCTGACGTATGCGCTCCGCAACCTGTGGCGTAGCCGCCGCTGGTCGGCGTTCGCGGTGTTTTCGGTGGCGGCGGGCGTGGCCACGGTGGTGGCGTTCCGCAGCCTCGGCTTGTCGATTGGGGACGCCCTGACCGGCGATGTCCGCAACACCAACAAGGGCGACATCACCATCAGCGTGGGTGGTGACCGCTTTTTCTCGGCACAGACCGACCCGACCGAAACCGCGTACTCCTTCAGCAACCGTCAGCTCGAGCTGTTGCGCCGGTGGGTGGACGAAAACGGTGCCAGCCTGACCGAGTACCGCGTCAGCATCGGGCTGCAACTGACCAAGCTGGAGGCGGTGACGGCGGGGCGACCGCAGTTCATCAACGGCTTTTACGTCAACCCCGATACCTACCCGATTACCGACCCGATTGTGGCCGAGGAGCCGTCGGGTGTGCCGCTGGGCGAGTTGCTGAACGAGCCGACCGATGTGGTCATCAGCCGCAACCTCGCCGACCGTGAGCAAATCGCCGTCGGCGACACGGTGCGCGTGTCGGGGTCGGAGACGTTGTTGACCGTGCGCGGCATCGTGCCGACCGCGGCGCAGGCTGGCTTGCAACAGTTCGCCAGCCGCGAAATCTTATCGCTGTTCTTCGGGTATGCCTATTTCGACATCCGCAGCGTGCGCGAGACCCTCGGCGCCAACGACGGGGTGAACCGCGTCAGCATCAACCTGCCCGAGGGCGCGTCCGCCAACCAAATTTACTCGGCAGAGAACGATTTGCGCGGCCTGTTGGGGCAGCGCAACCAAGGCTTTCACGAGTTCCGCGTCACGCCCGACTTGTTGGAGTCGTTCGCGTTCATCGCCGATGGGCTGGGGCGCTTCATCGTCATCTTGGGCTTGGGCGCGATGCTGCTGGGCGGGGTGGGCATCATCAACACGATGTTGGTGATGGTGCGCCGCCGCACCGAGGAAATCGCCGCGCTGAAGACGTTCGGGCTGAAGGGGCGGCAAATCGCGTGGATGTTCCTCGCCGAGGCGTTTTGGCTGGGCACGTTCGGGAGCTTGGTCGGCGGGGTGTTCGGCGTCGGCCTGAGCGCGTTGGCCAACCGGTTCGGCGAAGACCTGATCCAGCAACCGTTGCGCTTCCGGTTTTATCCCGAGGCGGTCTTGTTCGGGCTGGTGCTGGCTCGATTTTGCGCCCCAATGAGCCGGTCACGGTCAACGCGGGGTGCTTGCCCAGCGTGCTGGTCATCGTGTTCATGGTGCTGGCGCTCGGCCTGATTGCCGGTCAAATCATCACCGTGTGGTGGGTGGGCGTGATTGGTGTGGCCGTCACGTTGCTGATTTTGTACCTGATTGCCCTGTTGTTGTGGTGCGTGGTGTTTGTTGGCCATCAGCGCGGGCATGTTCGCCCTGAGCAGCATCGCGTTTTTCAGCGAGGGGGCGCGTGAGATTTTGCGCTTCACGTTTAGCGACTCGCTGGGCGGTAATGTGCTGATTTTCCCGCTGTTGCCGCAAGAGCTGGCGCGCCCGCTCATCGACGCCCGCCTCAACACGTTGGACGGGGTGGAGTCGCGCACGCGCTTGTCGCAACTCAACGCTTATGCGGTGGCGCTCAATGGCCAGCGGGTGGGCGATGATCAAAACTGGTTCAACTGGACATCGAACCTGATTATCCGAGACACCGATGACCCCGACTGGACGGCGGGGGCGGTGCGCGAGGGGCGCACGCTCACCCAAGCCGACCGTGGGCAGGCGGTCGCGGTCTTCCAGACGCCCCAAGTGACCGACCCAGACGATGAGTTCGTGGTCAACTACCAAATCGGCGACGTGGTGACCTTGCAAACGCTGGACAACGGCCCCGAAATCACGGTCGAAATCGTCGGGATTGCGGGCACCTCGCCGACCGCGCCGTTTGGCGGGTTGCTCATCCCGCCCGGGGTGGTACCTGCCTCATCGGGCAACTTCACGCTCAACATCGTGCAGGCCGCGCCGGATAAGCTCAACGATGTGTTGCTCGGCCTGAGCAGCATCCCGCTGGTTTTGACGTTCGACATCTCGTTTTTCGACGGGATTTTGACGCGGCTGATTACGCAGTTCAGCGCGTTGCCGCTGGTGGTCGGGTTGTTCTCGCTGGGGGCGGCGGCGGTGATTACGGCCAACACGGTCGCGCTGTCGATCCTCGAGCGGCGGCGGCAGATGGGGGTGTTGCGCGCCATCGGCTTGGCGGACGGGCGCGTGCTGCGCGTGCTGATTTTGGAAAACGTGATCATTAGCGTGTTGGGCGGGGTGATTGGCATCGGCCTGAGCGCGCTGGGGGTGTATATCATGACCCTGTTCGGCCTCGATGTCGCCATCTTGATTCCGGCCAATGCCTCGCCGGTGGCGGTGCTGTTGGTGGGGGT
>JALONY010000211.1 GCA_025454715.1 Anaerolineae bacterium | reverse complement strand
TGCGCGCTCTGGCGCAAACGACGTTATTTTTTATCTGCCGATGCACAAGCTGGGACAATCGAGGCTGCATCCATGTCCTCATTCGTGTTGTTGATCGAAGATTCCGAAGAATTCGCGTCCATCGTGCGCGAGACGTTGCGCCGCATCCACATCGAGGTGCTGCACGCCCGTGACGGCCAGACCGCGCACCAGATGTTGACTCAGTACCGCCCCAAGGTCATTTTGCTCGACATCAACCTGCCCGACATGACCGGCTGGAACGTGATTGACCTGTTCAAGCCCGAGTTCGAGGCGTTGCCGCCCGAAGAGCGCCCGCGCATCATCGTGCTGACGGCCTACAACGACGCGGCCAACCGCTTGGTCGGCAAATTGCAAGAGGTACACCGCTTCCTCGTCAAGACCACCACCCCGCAAGAGCTTCAGCAGGTGGTGCGCGAGGCGTTGGGCGCCTAAAGGCCGCCGTGCGCCAGCGCGCCGCGCTCCGGTTAGGGTTGTTTGCGCTGGGCATCGCAGGAGCGGTGCTCGGCGCTTTTGCGTCGGCACAAGACGCCCTGCCCACCCCCGACGCTTTGTATCGGGCGAAGGTGCGCGGCGACGCCTTGGCCGCGGCCTCGGGCTACATCGCGCTGGGCGACCTGACCACCGGCTACGGTTTGTTGCGCGCCGTGCCCACCCCATCGGACGCCACCCTGCGCCGCCGCGCCGCGTTGGCCGAGCAACTCGGGTTCGAGGACGAGGCGCTGCGCGACTTCCAGATTTTGGTGGCGCGCACCCCGCTTGACCCCGTGGTGTTCAAGCGGGCGGGTGTGCTGTTGGCACGACGCGCCACCCGCGACGGCGCCATCAGCCACCTGACGCGGGCGTTTCAGCTGGGTGACACCTCGGTTGCGCCCTTGCTGGCCACCCTGCGCGACAACACCGACCCACTGGCGCTGGATTACGAGGTCGGGGCGACGCTGGCCGAGATGGGCGAGTACCGCGCCGCCGAGCAGCGCTTTTTCGAGGCGCGCCTGTGGCCGCCGGTGGCTGCCGAGGCGTTGGCGTCGGTCGGGCTGATGCGCGCCTTGCAAGGGCTGGGTTACGAGGCGTGGCTGACCGAGGCGGTGGCCTATGCCCCGCGCTCCGCCGAGGTGTACGTGTTGAGCGGCTTGGCGCACCGCGCCGCCGGTCGCCCGTTCGAGAGCCTCACGGCGTTGATTAACGCGCTCAACCTCGCCCCGCTCGACCCCGAAATCAACGCGCAACTGGCGGAGGCGTATGCCCTTTTGGGTGACCAGACCAGCGCGGCGTTTTGGGCGTCGCAGGCGCTGGCGCTGGCGCCTGATGAAGTGCGCTATGCCGACGCCTATGCGACCGCGCAAGCCAACCTCCCCACCGCCCTCCCCCCGACGGCCACGCCGTAGGTGGGGCGCATGGGGCATGGGACAAGCCAGTTAGCATTACTCATCACTTCACACCGCATACCGCCCTCTGTTATACTGCCCACGAATTAAGGCAAACGAACGCGCCCAAAGACGCGCAAGGGTTTCCATGGCTATCGACGTCAACCAACTCCGCAAGTCCACCACCTTCACCGCCGACGGGCAACTGTTCAAGGTGATCGACTACCAGCACATCAAGCCCGGGCGCGGCTCGGCCACCATCCGCGTGAAGGTGCGTAACCTGCGTAGCGGCTCGATCGTCGAGCTGACCTACCCGTCGGGCAACACCGTCCAAGACATCCGCCTCGACAACACCGAGGTGGAATACCTGTACGATGACGGCGAGTTCCTCAACTTCATCGACAACAACACCTTCGAGCAGCCGCAACTGCGCCGCGATGTGTTCGACGAGGACATCACCTACCTCAAGCCGGGCATGGTCATCCGCCTGAGCCGCTATGAGGGCGAAATCCTCGACTACGAACTGCCCAGCAGCGTCGATTTGGAAGTCATCGAGAGCGAGTTCGCGGTGGCCGGCGACACGGCCAACAACCCGACCAAGAAGGTCACGGTCGAGACCGGGCGGGTGGTGCGCGTGCCGATGTTCGTGAACGTGGGCGATGTGATTCGCATCAAGACCGAGGACGGCAGCTACATGACTCGTGTCTAACCGACACGACGCACGCCGCGCCCACCGGTCTAGCCCCCGTTTTTGAAAGTTCGCCAAACGGCGGCCCCTGTCCGACTTCGCGGCAGGGGCGCTTTTTGTTTGCGTTGGGAAGCAAGCCAAGCGATTACCATGAGGAGAACCTTATCGTGACGAACCAAGACAGCCCGCTCTACGTCGTCGAGTCGCAGTACCGCATCCCGGTCAATGATTACCCCGCCCACATGACCCCCATCCCGCCCTCGCGCATGTTCGAAATCAAGAAGGCGCTGGACGGGTATCTGGCCAAGGCGGGGGCAGGGGCGGAGGTCTTCGACGCCTCGCAGGGCGACGGCGGCGCCAGCTTGCCCGGCACCCCTGCCGACCTGTTGCGCCGCGCCGCCGAGCTGCAAGTGCAGCACGGCACCGGCTATGACCAACCGTTCGGCACCGCGCAGTTTCGCAAGGTCACGGCGGAGCGCTATTGGAAGTTCTCGCAGGCGTCGGGCTTCGGCCCCGAGAACATCGTCTTTACGCAAGGCGGGCGCGATGGCCTGAACAAGGCGTATCAGGCGATGGTGGCGCTTGGGCACAAGCGCGCCGGTGACTTGCTGGTCGTCAGCCGCGTGCCGTGGATTAGCTATAGCTGGGGGCCCTACAGCCTCGGCCTGAACGTGTTGCTCGCCCCCGGGCGCGAGGACGAGGGCTGGCGCTACACCCCCGACGGCATCCGCGAGACCGCCAAGTTTGCCGAGGCCAGCGGGCGCAAAATCGCCGGTCTGGTCATCACCTCGCCCGACAACCCGACCGGTCGCACCACCCCGCTGGAGGAGCAGATCGAGCTGGCCAAGGTGGCGCTGGAGAGCGGCGTGGCCTATGTGCTGTTCGACTGGATTTATCACTGGGTGACCGACGGCGGCCCGACCGACATCAACACGGTGCTGGAGTCGTTCGAGCCCGCCCAGCGTGAGCGCCTGATTTTCCTCGACGGCCTGACCAAGAGCCTCGGCGGCTCCAACATCCGCAGCGCGCACATCGTGGCGGGCAAAGAGGTGGTCAAGAACATCGTCGGCAGCGCGTCGCACGGGGTCGTCCCCAGCTACTACGCCCAAGCGGTGGCGATTGCGGCCTACGAGGACGATTTCGGCAAGGCCGCCGCGCCCATCCTCGAGCCCATCCGCGAGAGCCGCAAGGTGCTGCGCGACCTGCTGGCGACCAAGGACGTGCGCGCCATCATGGGCGACGGGTATTACGCCTTCATCGACCTGACCAAGTACATCCAGAACGGGCGCAAGCCGGACGGCACGCCGTTTAAGGACAGCGCCGACCTCGGCGCGTACCTCGGCCTCGAGTTCGGGGTGACCGTGGTGCCGGGCGTCTACTTCAGCGACGCGGGCGCCAACTGGTCGCGCTTCAGCTACGCGCTGCCGCCCGAGAAGACGGCCAAGGCCGCCGCCCGCTTCTTCGAGGGGCTGGACTCGACCCTGCGGTAGGGCGTTGTCCCACGTTGCCGCCCCTCAGCCCAAAAGTTGGGCTGAGGGGTGCAATGCCAGAACGGCGGGCATGTGGAAGAAGGGGCTGGGGGACAGACAAGGCGGCACAGTAAAATGGTCACGATTTCAGTAGCGTTCGTCCGGCAGGTGCTAGACCTTCCCACTCGTCACGTCTGGACGGATTACGATGCCGAGGCGGATGTGCTGTACATCAGTTTTCGCAAGCCACAAGGCGCCAACGACAGCCTGATGCAAGAGGACGGGAGCATCCATCATTATGATGGCGAGACCCTCGTCGGGATGACGATCTTGAATGCCTCGAAACGAGAAGAGAGCCATGCGTAACCTTGCAATCCTAATCTTCGACAACGCCGAGGTCTTGGACTTCGCGGGGCCTTATGAAGCGTTCTCGGTGGCCGAGGACGTGCAGACCGGCCAAAAGCTGTTCAACGTGTACATGGTGGCCGAGCGCGCCCGCCCGGTGGTGGCGCGCAACGGCTTCACCGTCATGCCCGACTACACCCTGTACGATTGCCCCAAGCCCGACATCGTGCTGTTGCCGGGCGGCGATGGGCGCAAAATCGCGATGCACAACCCGCTCATCCTCGAGTGGGTGCGCCAGCACCACGCCCATACCGAGCTGACGCTGAGCGTGTGTACCGGCGCGTTCTTCCTCGCCAAAGCCGGTTTGTTGGATGGGCTGCACGCCACCACCTATCACGAGTGCTTCGAGGAGCTTCAGGCCG
>JALONY010000210.1 GCA_025454715.1 Anaerolineae bacterium | reverse complement strand
TGACGGTGAAGGCCGCCTGTGGGGGGATGAGCGGCTTGGTCACACTGATGGTCACCTCGGCGAAGTCGCTGAGGTTGTTTTGGCCATAGGCCGTCAGGCGGACGATATAGGTGCCGGGTTGGGTAAACGTGTAAGTCAGCTCGCGGTCATTGGTGCTGTTGCCATCGCCAAGCTCCCAGACGAACGTGGTGACATCGCCGGTGGTTTGGTTGGTAAACTGCACGTTGAGCGGCGCGTCACCGCTGACGATACTGGCGGTAAAGGCGGCGTCGGGCGCTTGTTGAGCGCGATTGACGGTGATGACGCCACGGGCATTGCTCGAACCGCCCGGGCCGGTGACCGTCAAGTTGACGTTGTAGATGCCCGGCTGCTGATACTGGTGAATTGGGCTGGCGTCGGCACTGGTGTTGCCATCGCCGAAATTCCAGAGGTAGCCGGTGATTTGGCCGGTCGAGGTGTTGGTGAATTGCAGGGTAAACGGTGCGTCGCCGGTGGCTTCGGAGGGCTGGAACGAGGCGACCGGTGCAGGGATTTGCGGGTTGACGACCGTGACGATGGCGCGGGCGCGGTTGGCACCGCCCGGGCCCCGCACGCGCAAGAACACGTTATAGGTGCCTTGGGCTTGGTAGGTGTGCGATGGGTTGCGGTCTGTCGAGCGGGTGCCGTCGCCGAAATCCCACTGATAGCTGGTGACTTGCCCGACAGAACGGTCGGTAAATTGGACGGTCAGCGGGGCGGTGCCGCTGGGCGGTGTAAAGTCGAAAGCGGCGCTGGGCGGGTTGACCACCACATCGACCACTTGCGAGACGTTAGACTGGCCACCCGGGCCCGAGACGGTCAAGCGAACCTCGTACTCGCCGGGCTGGCGGAAGACGTGGGTTGGGTTGCGCTCGGCGCTGCTGCTGCCATCGCCGAAGTTCCAGTTGTAGCTGGTGATTTGGCCGGTGGAGCGGTCGGTAAAGCGCACGACCAACGGCGGCTCGCCGAAGGTGCGGTCTGCGCTAAATGCTGCGATTGGGCGCGGGATGCTGGCGGTATTGGTCGGGACGGGAGTGGGCGCGGTGTTCTGGACGCGCAAGTTGTTCACGACCGTTTGCGGGGTGCTGCCATCACGCAAGTAAACCCGCAAGCGCAGTTGATACAGGCCGTCGGGGATGGTGTTGGTCGTCCAGATGCCCAAAACCCCGTTGAGGACGGGCGTGGTGCGGGCACCGGCAATCGGGTACCACAGGTTGTTGGGGTTGGGGTCGGGGCCGTACTCGACGACGTATTGCAAGAAATTGGGGTGGGTGGCCGAGCCCAAGACTTGCACGTTTTGCGCCACCACGTTGCCCGGGATGGGCGATAAAATCACGATGCTGATGGTGGATGGGGTGGGCGTCGCCACAATCGGCTGAAAGGCCGTTGGCGGGATGAAGGCCACCGAGGTGGGGGGGGCTACCTGCGTGAAGAACGGGAGCGAGGTGACTTGTACGCCTGCCGTCGTCGTCACTTGTGCGGGTGGGGTCAGCGTGCTGGTCGGCAGAGCCGTCAGCTCGATGGGTTGTTGGGGTGAGCTGGTCAGGTTGCACGCCGTCAAAACGACGGTCACAACAGTCAGCAACGCCCAGAGTAGTAGGGTGCGATTTCGTCTCATGAGGCACACTCCTGCGGATGGCTGGGGAAGCGCGATACAAATCCCACCCTTATCATACCCGAAACTCTGCCTGCACTCTGGGGCGCGACACGACGTTTTGCCTATTCTTTGCTGATGGGACAATGTCGCACTCGTGGGTATAATCGGGGCATGATTTTCGGGTGCGTTTGGGTTACCCGTAGGAGTCCAAGGCTTGACCACACACCTTCCGCCAGAGCAAACAACGAGGCCAGAAGCTTCATCTTTCGGCCAAACCGCGCAAATCACGCTGTATGGGGTGTGGGCCGTAGCAGGGCTGGCACTCCTCCTGATGTGGGGTGACTTGTGGGCGGTTCAGCGTGGGTTGCCGGTTGAGCAAGCCTTGGTTTACGGGGCGTTGGCCGCCGTGGCCTCTCTGTTCCCTGCCCGTCTGGCGGGTGGGCGGGTGTCGCTGGTGCACGCGGTCGGCGTGCTGGCGTTTACGTCGGTCTCGGTTTCGGCGTTCGTCGTGGTCGGGGTGTGCCTAGGCGTCGGGAGCTTGGTCGGGACAAGCGTGTACGAAATGCGCTTCCGGCGTGCCACCCGACGGGTCAGTGTGAGCTATATCCTACACGAGACACTCTCCGTCCTCAGCGCCTACGTACTGGCCGCGGCTTTTTTCATCACGCTGGGGGGTCGAATGCCCAGCGGGGCACTCGACTTCGAGGACTGGGCCGGTGGGTTATTGGTCTTGGTCTATGCGGTCGTCTACAGTGCGCTGACGACCTTTTTGTTTCTCATCCGCTGGGCGGTCGCACGTCAGGCCATCGACCGCGGCGACCGCATCCGCATGTTGAGCATCATTCTGCTGCCCGCGCTATTGGCGTTGTTGGGCGGTGAAATTGCCCGAACGGTCAATTTTTCGGGTCAGATTTTGCTTTACATCAGCGCCCTGTTCGTGCTGTTACTCATCTCGGATTTGAGCACCGCCGAGACGCGCTTGCGGCGCGATTTGCTGGCCGAACAAGCGATGAGCAGTGAAAACGAGCGCCTCTATCGCGAGCAAAGCGACTACGTCGAGCAGTTGGCCTTGCTCAATCAAGTGGTTGGGGCGTTGGGTGGCACGCTAGACTCCGAAACCCTTTTGGAGCACCTGATTTCATCGGCCTCCATTTTGAGCAGCGCTAAGGGGTTCGCCATTTATGTCAACGAAGACAAACGAGTGAACTTGAGCTTGTCGGTGGGCATGACGGATGAATTTTTGTTGAAAGCCCCGCCGCCGGTACATATCCCCAAGCTGAGCGGCGCATCCGAGGCGGAGCCGACTGTGGTCGAGGATGTCGCAACCGACCCCAGAGCAACTGTGTTGCGCTCGCTTCACCTCGAGCGAACCTATCAGGCGATCGTCGAATTGCCGATGTTGGCGGGTGGTGAGTTGCTGGGGATTTTGAGCTTGTTTTACCCGACGGGTGTGCAGCCCTCGGCGCGCCAGATCGAGATATTGCGAATCTTCGCCACACAATCGGCGCAAGCGCTGGCCAATGCCCGCCAATATGTCGAGGCCGTGCAGACCTACCAACAACGAGCGGAACGATTGCAAACCCTCACTTGGCTGAGCAGAACTTTGTCCAGCTCGGTCGATGTCGAGTCGATGTGCGAACAAGTCATCGATGTCGCGCTGTTGGCGACAGGCGCAGAGATTGGGACGGTTCTGCTGTTGGAGGAATATACCTCGGCGGCCTCGCTTCGGATTGGCGCACAACGTGGGCTGAACCCCAAAGGGAATAACACCCTCGATGTCGCCATCGAGCGGATAAAGTCCGTGGTGACGCCCAGTAGCGGGTCGATGATTGTCTATCGTGAAAATAGTGACGAGATTGGGCTGAGCTTCCTCAGCCTGCACACGCAAGCCCTGTTGATTTCACCCATGGTGCAGGGTGGGTTGTTGTTCGGCATCATTTGGTTAGAGACGACCTCGTCCAAAGCCTTCAATGCCGAAGATGTGCAGTTCGTCGAGCAAATCAGCCATCAATCGTTGATTGTGTTGGAAAATGCGCGGTTGTTCCAGCGCATCGAGCGTGACCGTGACCGCTTGGCCACCTTGCTCGACACGATGGAGGAGGGCTTGATGATGGTTGACCGCCAAGGCTATATCGTCATCGCCAACCCGCAAATCCAGATGCTGGGGGTGCAGCCCCAAGACATCATCGGCACGCGCTATGCCGATGGGTTACAACATCCCATCCTCGGGCTGGCCAAGCGTACCGGTTTCGAGACGCTGAGCGAGGCCGAGCAATTTTTGGCCGATTTGAACACCGCCGACGCAGTCCGGCCACCGCTGGAATACGTCACCGAGGGCGGGCGACGCATCGAGCGCCGAATCGTGCTCATCGAGGACGAGGATAACGTGGGGCTAGGGGCGATGTTGGTGTTTTATGACCGCACCCAAGCCTATGCTTTGGAACAGTCCCGCGAGGAATTGACGCATATGCTGGTGCACGATTTAATCTTGAACCGCGTGAACTCGATGTTGGACATTGCCAAGATGAGCACCGGTAAGTTGGCGCTCAGCACCGAGCGCACGTCCATCGAGCCACTCATCAAGATGGTCATCAACGAGCTGTTGCCGATCGCAATCGATACACAGGTCGAATTGATGTACGATTTGGGGGAACACGGCACTGAATTGGCCTTACATATCGATCCCGACAAAATCGAGCGGGTGTTGATGAACTTGATGGACAACGCGCTGAAGTACAGCCCGAGCGGTGGCAGAATCACGGTGCGGCTGCACGAGGCCGAAAACGCGATGGTGCGGGTGGATGTGGTCGATGAAGGCCCCGGGATTCCACCGGAGTATCGCACCAAGCTGTTCGAGCGGTTCTCGCAAGTCGAGGGCAGCCGCCCGAAGCGTGGCGGGGTGGGGCTGGGTTTGACGTTTTGTAAGTTGGTGGTCGATGCCCATGGCGGGCACATCTGGATTGAGGACAACCCGACCGGTGGGAGTGTCTTTGCGATGACCTTGCCGTTGCACCAACCCACGCCACTTTAGGCACTAGGCATATTGAAACCTAATCGGATAGGAGAGCATGAGATGCGCGTCTTGATCGTCGATGATGAACCCGGAATTTGCGATGCGATGGCTGCACGCCTGATGAGCGAACGGCTGGAAGTCATCACACGTAATAACGGCGCGGATGCCGTAAAGGCCTTTGAGGCGTGGGCTCCCGATTTGGTGGTACTGGACATCGTCATGCCGCCCGGGAGCTTGAGCGGCATCGACGTGTGTAAGCACATCCGCGATGTGTCGGACGTGCCGATCATTTTGATGTCGGCGGAGGCCATCACCGAAGATGACATCGTGATTGGGCTGGACGCCGGAGCCGACGAATATCTGGTGAAACCGGTACGCCAAAAAGAATTCTGAGCATCGACCCACAGCGCCGCCATGTGCGTGTGCAGGGCAAGCGCGTCCACCTGACGCCGACCGAGTTTAAGCTTTTGATTGTCCTGCTCGAGAGCTCGGGCAAGGTCGTCACGCAGCGCGATTTGTTGGAGCAGGTGTGGGGGCACGAATATGCCGACGATAAATATTACCCACGGGTGTATATCAGCCAGCTCAGGCGCAAAATTGAGCCCGACGCCGCCCGCCCGATCTATATCCTGACCGAACATCGCGTCGGCTACCGGTTCGAAAAACAGCCCAATCGCACCGGCACGGCTTAGCCACCACTTTCATGGTTTCCGAACCGTCACTGCTCAACACCATTTTCGACGCGACTTGTCTGGCATTGTCGCTGATTTTCGTGTTGTTGTTGCTCTGGCATGACCGCCAGAAGCGCTCCATCCAGAGCTTGGCCATTTTCATCGGCTTGCTGGTGGCATGGAACGCTGGTTTGATGATTTTGCGTGCGCTTCGAGCCGTAGGGTATGAAGCGGATGAATTGGTGTTGGCTACCGCATTGGTCGATGGCGGCACGGCTGCATCGAACGTTGCGTTTTATGCGTTCATCACTGCACTGACGGGCGGGCGAGCCACCCGTTTGATACAAGTGGCTGGCTTGGCTATCGGCATGATCATCGTGCTGCGCGTCACCCTGAGCGGTTGGGTTGCAGAGACCGATATGATGGGGCAATTGCGCCTCGAGGGGATGTCGAGCGCCTTCTTTTTGCTCTATACGGGCGTGGGCTTGTATACCCTGTTCGAGCAACGGCGCAAGGTCGATAGCCGCCTCATTCATATCGGGAGCGTCTTGTTTGCGGGCGGGCAATGCTTGGCGTTGCTCAATACCCGCGTCGGCATCTCGACGTTGTCAACCAACGCGGTTACGTTGGGTGCATTGTTGCTGGTGTTGAGCTTAATCACCTCGGAAATCATCATCCCGCTGGCGGCGCGGGCGCGCCAAGTCGAGACTCTTCATCGCGTCAACCAGCGCATCATCGGCGAATCGCGCTTGGTACTGGTGCTGGAAGAGATTGCCAAACAAGCCGCCGAATGGGTGGGCGGGGATGCTGGCGGGGTGTTTTTGCGTCAGGATAACGCGCTGGTGTTCGTGGCCGGCTATAATATGCCGCCCGACTATCTTGGGACGCGCCTCGATGACGAAACAGGCGTAATTGGGCTGGCTGCCAAAACTCGCCGGTCTCAGCACCTCGAAAATTATCGTGCCGAGTGGCAAGGTGCGCCCGACTTCCCCCATGCCCCTGTCGCTTTTGCCTCGGTCATCGCTATTCCGGTCAGCTCGCCCGAGGCTGTTTATGGGGTGGTCTTCGCAGTGACCGGTCACTCGGGGCGTACGCTCCGCAGTGATGATGTCTATCGCCTAGAATTATTGGCTCCGCAGGTGGCGTTAGCGGTCAGTTACACCAATTTCTTGGATCTCAAAACCGATTCGGCACAAGCCATCGAGGAAAACCGCCAACAACTCGAGACGGTGTTGATTAGCACCGAAAGCCCTGTGTTGGCGGTTGATCGGGCGATGCGCCTCGTTTTTGCCAACCCTGCGGCGCGTTCCGTCTTGGGCTTGGCAGGCGTGGAGCGTGGCGAAATCATCGCTTCACGCCTGCCGTTGGATGTGGTCTCACGAGATTTGCGCGGTCTAGCCAGTGGATTGCGGTCGGGCTACGGCCTGATTGAGGTCACGCTCAACGACCGTATTTATCAATGCCATCTTGCGCGGATGGGGCGCGCCAAACGGGCAGGGTGGGTGGCCGTCCTCAACGACGTGACCCAGCTCAAGGAACTCGATCGCCTGAAGGGTGAGATGCTCAGGATGGTCAGCCATGACCTCAAAAACCCGCTGATGTCGGCGATGTTGCAAATCGACTCGATACGCCACGAAAGTGGAGATGCCCCCAATGATGCCATCGACAACATCGAGCATCAACTCGAGCGCATGGAGCGCATCATCCGCGGGGTGCTGGATGTGGAGCGCTTGCGGCACGGGGCGCTGAGGTTGTACCCATCGCCGTTGGCACCGGTCGTACAGAGCGCCGTCAGGGATTTGCAACGTCTGGCGAGCGATTCGCAGATACGCCTCGATGTGCAAGTCGGGGATGATTTGAACATTTGGTGCGACGAAGACCATGCCGAGCGGGCTATCTCGAACCTGATTGAAAACGCCATCAAATTTACCCCCAAAGGGGGCGAAGTCACGTTGCGGGCAGCACAGCAAGATGAGCACGTGATGTTGATTGTGCGCGATACGGGGGTGGGCATCCCCGAAGGCATCCAATCACAGATTTTCCAGCGCTTCTTTCGTGGGCGTCAACGTGGGTTCGAGCACGTGACCGGCACTGGCCTCGGGTTGGCGTTGGTGCGCGCCATCATGGACAATCACCAAGGGGCGGTCTGGTTCGAGAGTCGAGATGGGGAAGGAACGACCTTTTTCTTGCGTTTTCGGCGCGCCGAGCCGGACGACATCGTGCTCTAGAACGCCAAAAGCACACCCGTGGGTGTGCTTCGACAGCTTGAACGCTGAGTTCGTCCAAAAGGCGCTTAGAGGCCGAACATACTTTGAATCTTGATGGCCAAACCCATGTCGCCGCTGACCTTGAGCTTGCCCATCATGAAGCTGTTGATGACGTTGGCTTTGCCGGATGCAATCTCTAGCCATGTGGCCGCCGAGGACTTGATGGTAATGCGCGGGTTTTCGACCAAGCCCGTGCCGGACGTGCACGCGCCGTCGGCCACCTTGACCCAAAATGCGCCACCGTCATCGCCCGTGAGGTCAAATTGGATCAACGTATCGACCCCTTGAGCCTTGTCTGGGCGGAAGCGATCGATCATCTGGCTGAATACGTTCTCGAGTTCCGGGTTTGACGCCATTCTTCAGCGACTCCTCATGTGTCGTATGATTGCCGTTACACAAACTTTCCGTAGTATACCTGCAATACGATGTTTTGCCCAAGACCGGTTGCATAAAGGATTGTGAGATGAAGAAGTTACTCGTGCACCTAAGCGTGCTGGCCGCTTTCCTAATGCTGACCGTCGGGGCGCACGCCCAAGACGATTATGCGGGGTATATCGCCGTCATCGGCAACGATCACAATGTGTATGTGTATGGGGGCGCATTCAGTGAGCCTTACGCGCTGACCCAAGATGCCACCCCCAATCAGCGCTACCAATTCCCGACATGGTCTACCGATGGGCGCTTGGCGTTCTTTTGTTGTGACTTGGCGTTTAGTGCCGCGCCCGCACTAGAGGTTTACGTGGCCTCGGCAGACTTGACTGCGGCCAAATCGTTGTACTCGACGGCAGGGGAGGGCTATACCTATGGTGCTTGGGCGCCTTCCAACTGCGTCGAGGGTGACAATTGCCGCGAACTGGCGGTGTTGGTCACTCGCCCTGTGGGGTCGTTCAAGGTCGAAATCATCCGCCAAACCAGCGCGGGGGTCACGACCAAGACGGCAGCCAACGGCGCACCGTTTTACTTTAGCTGGAACCGCGATGGCAAGCGGATGCTGTGGCATCGCGATAACCGCAGTTTGTCGGTTTTCGATTCGGAGACCGGCACCATCACGGACAACACCGCAGTCACGCCGTTGCTGTTTCAAGCGCCCTCATGGTCACCTGTTGACGA
>JALONY010000209.1 GCA_025454715.1 Anaerolineae bacterium | reverse complement strand
CCTGCTCGCTCTGCGACCGCTTCGCACACAAGGGGCTGAGGGTAACCGTCTCTCAACCGGCGCGGTAGGCGATGGCCTCGACTTGCTCGCGGCTGGGCAGGGCGGGGATGGCGCCCTTGCGCGTGGTGGTCAGCGCCCCGACGGTGTTGGCGAAGTGCAGAACATCGCCCATGCGCGAGGCGTCCTCCAGCATCCCATCGAGGTCGGGGGCGGTCAGCAATTGCACCAGCAACCCGCCGGTAAACGCATCGCCCGCGCCGGTCGTATCGACCGCCTCGACGCCTTGCTCGACGCCTTGCCCCTCGACATGCAAAAAGCCGCCCAACGTGTAGGCGGTCGCGCCGCGCCCGCCATGCGTCACCACCACGAGGCGGGTATAGGGCTTCCATAATTGATAGACATCGCCGTTCACCAAGAAATCCAGTTCGTCCTCGCTAATTTTGACGCTGGTGGCGTACTCGAAACCGGCCATCATCCCCTCGCGGGCGGCCTCTTCGCTCGGCCACAGCGCAAGGCGCAGGTTGGGGTCGTAGCTCACCCACTTCCCGGCCTCGGCGGCGTGTTTGGCGGCGGCCAAGGTCGCGGCGCGGCTGGGCTCGGCAATCATCGACACACTGCCGAAATGGAACGCCCGCCCTGCATCGATGACCCCGAAATCGACATCGTCGGGCGTCATCAGCATATCGGCGCTGGGGTTGCGGTAAAAGCTGAAACTGCGCTCGCCGCCCGCGCCCAACGCCACGAACGCCAGCGCGGTGTTGGCCTTGTCGGTGAACTTCAGGCCGCTGGTATCGACCCCGTTTTGCAACAGCACCTCGGCCAAATGCTCCCCGAACGGGTCGCGCCCGACCTGCCCGATGAACGCGCTGGTCAGGCCGAGGCGCGCCACCGCCACCGCGACGTTGGCCGGTGCGCCGCCCGCCGCCTTGACGAAGCCCGCCGCCTCGCCCACGCTCACGCCGCTCTCGGTCGCCACGAAGTCGATCAGCAACTCGCCCATGCATACCACGTCGGCCATGATGGTTGTCCCTTCCGTTGGTCGTTTTTGCCCACATCCTGCCGGTGATTGTGGCACATTGGGGCGCGGCTTGCAAAGTGGGTTATAGTTGACGTTAGACCGACCACACCGACCGAAGGGCAGGGCACATGAGCGACTTTGACCAGAACCCCATCAGCGACGCCGAGCTAGAGGCGCTGTTCGGCGACCCCGCGCCGGCCAAGCCGCCCGCGTCGGATGCGGTATTTCGCACCCCGTCGGGGCGCGATTTGTCGGTTTACCGCGCCACCTCGTTCATCACTGACCGCGAGCGCACGACCCCATGGATTGAGGCGGTCTATACCAGCGCGATGGAAGCCCTGCGCCGCAAGAACTACGCCGAAACGTTGCGCCACTTGCGGCGGTGCCTCGAGGATAACCCTAATTTCATCGATGCCTTGTTGTGGCTGGGGCGGCTGGAGGATGAGCCGGATGTGCGCCGGAGCTACCTCCAGCGCGTGCTGTCGCTCCAGATGTCGAATGCCGAGGCCATGCGCGAATTGATGATTTTGGACGGTGACATCGAGGCAGACCCGACCTTTGACTCGTTCACCATGCCCGAGGTGCGCCGTGCCGAGGGGGCGGTGGGCGTGCAGGCGCGCAACGTCCGTTGCCCGCGGTGCGGCTCGCCCAACCTGAGCAGTGACGACGACAGCCCCAACTTGTTGACCTGTACCTCGTGCGGCCACACCATCGAGAAAAACGCGCAATCGGGCGGGGTGCGCTTGCTCACCCGTGAGCTGATTCAGCGGCGGTCGCAGGAGGTGTTATGGGTGGTGGGCAAGCGTACCCTCAAGTGCCACGGGTGCGGGGCGGAGCGCACCTTGCCTCAGCAACAGATGGCCGCCGAATGCCCGTTTTGTGGGTCGCGGCAGGTGGTGGAGCAAGACGCGCTGGGCACCCTGTCGCAACCGGACGTGCTGGTGCCGTTTCGCGTGTCGCAACAGCAAGCGCTCAGTCAGCTGCGCGAGGCACTGGGCGGCGGCCTCGAAAAGCTCAAGGGCTTTTTCGTCGAGAACCGCGCCAAGCGCGTCGAGCTGAGCGGGGTGTTCTTGCCGTTTTGGGTGTTCGACGTGATGGCCGAGGTCACGCACACTTACGAGGTCGTGCAGCGCCGTGACAGCGGGGGCTTTGGCCAGACCAACCCGCAACGCTATACCGAGACGTTCGGCGATGCCGCGCTCAATTTACCCATCGCGGCCTTTACGCAACCCCCCGCCGCGCTCGTCCGGCGCGTGCAGCGTTATGACCTGTCGCTGGCGGTCGAATATCGCCCCGAATACATCGCCCAGCATTCGGCGGAACTGTATACGATCGACTTCGACAAAGCCTCGATGGACGCCCGCAGCACCCTGAGCGAGACGATGCGCGGCAAGCATCACCGCGACGACGACCGGTACCGCACCGTCAGCATCTCGTGCTTGATGAACCAAGCCAGCTTCCGGCTGGTCTTGGTGCCGATGTGGGCGGCCACCGTGTTCGAGAAAGATGGCGATGTGCGCCCCGCCCTCGTCAACGGGCAGACCGGCGCGGTGGCGCTGGGGCGGGCGTCCAAGCCGCGCTGATTAATACAAGTCGGGGCGGCGGTCTTCAAAGACGGGGATGCGCTGGCGCACCTCGTCCACGCGCTCCAGCTCGATTTCGACCGTGAGCAAGGACGGGTCTTCACCGGCCATCCCCACCACCTTGCCCCACGGGTCAATCACCATCGAGTGCCCCGCGAAGGTGGTGCCGCCGGTTTCGCCACAGGCGTTGCAGGCCACCACGTACATTTGGTTTTCGATGGCGCGGGCGCGCAACAGGGTCGTCCAGTGCTCCACGCGCTCAATCGGCCACTCGGCGGGGATGATGCAAATTTTTGCCCCCTCGACGGCGTAGCGCCGCATCAGCTCTGGGAAGCGCAAATCGTAGCAGATGGCGAAGGCCGTCTTGCCCCACGGCATATCGAGCAGCAAGGGCGATTGACCGGCGCGCAGGTGCGCGTCTTCCGACATCAGCCGGAACAGGTGTATCTTGCGATAGACGCCCAACATCTGGCCTTTGGGGGTGAAGAAGGTGGCGCTGTTGGTCACTTCTTGGCCGCGCTTCTCTAGCACCGAGCCGACGATGCTGAGCTTGCTTTGGGTGGCCAATGCCGCAATCTGGGTGAAGATGCCGCTGTTGAGCGGGGTAGCGAGGGCGTTGGCGCGGTCGAGCGCGTAGCCGGTAGACCACAATTCGGGCAGCACCAGCAGGTGCGAGCCGCGTTTAGAAGCGTCTTGTGCCAGCTTTTCGACGGTCGTCCAGTTGCGGGTCGGGTCGCCGAGGGCAATGCGAAATTGCCCGAGCGAGATGTTCAATTTCGGCATAAGGGTCAGGCCGCTCCGTGAATAGGAAAAAAGTGTGCTATGGCGTTATAGCATAGCACACCCTGCGGTGAAGCCCAAGAAGTGCGCGCCGTCAGCGTTGCCCGATGGCGCGGTATGCCCCGACCAGCGGCACGGCGAACAAGACCAAGAAAGCGAGGTTGGAGACCGCGTTTTGCCAGTAGCCGCTGGTGATGGAGAAGACCGAATCGACCGTGAACCACAACACGACCGAGGCGGTGAAGGCCGTCAGCGCCCAGCGCTCCCCGCGGCGGATGGGCACCCACACCAGCCCGAACAACGCCACGCCCCAGCCCGCGATGACCGCGCCGATGATGCCGAACGCAAACACGATGTAGCGAGTCGACTCGGCGTCGAACGGGCTATCGGCACGGGCGAAAATCAGGCTGTTGAAATACCACTGTGTGGGGGCGGGCAAATACACCATCGCCAAGCCGAACAACACCGTGAAGGCAATCGCGAAAACCAGCCCGCGCCACCACCACGTCTTGGAAAAGTCTACTGTGTTCATGTGTGCTGCACTCCTTCGGTGTGTGCAAACATCCAACCATAAATGACCGGCCAGTCAGTTATGGGTATGATAGAATGACTTGATGTGTTTGTCAATAACTGACTGGTCAGTCAACTATGCCCCGCCCCAATGTCAGCGAACAACGAAAACAAGATATTTTGCAAGCCGCCGCGATGGTGTTCACCCGTGATGGTCTGGCGACGGCGCGCATGGACGACGTGGCGCAGGCCGCGGGCATCAGCAAGGGGACGGTCTACCTGTATTACCCCAGCAAAGAGGTCTTAATCGAGGCGCTGGTGGCGCGCTTGTTCATGCCGTTGGATGTGGCGTTAGAGGCGTTGCTGGCGGGGGAGGGCGGGGCGTTGGTGCGCTTGCGCGGGTATGGCGAGGCGGTGATTGGCGCGTTTGCGGATGCCGCGCCGCTGCACCCGTTGATTTTGGAATTGTTCGCGCTGGCGCGGCGGCAATCGTTCGCTGGGCAACTGATGGCGGGTTATTTCATGCGCTACCGCGATGGTTTGAGCGCGTTGTTGGGCGAGGCGGCATCGTTCATGGCGACCTTGGAGGGGGTGTTGCTGTTGGTGCTGGTCGTGCCCGAGTTGTTCGACTTGCGCCAAGCGGGCGGGGAGACGGTGGAGTCGTGGCTGCGGCAGGTGACGCCGGTCTGAGGTAGAAGCGGGCGGGGCGCCCCCGTCCGACGATGGCGCCCCGCGTGGGGTTATTTCTTGCCGTTGGTTCCGACCAATTCTTCCAGTCTGTCTTCCAGCTCGGCCTTGCGCTTGCTGGCGGCTTTCTTGCCCGCGTCCACCGCGTCGCTCACGGCGTCGTTGACCCGCTCGCGGGTCTCTTTGGGCAG
>JALONY010000208.1 GCA_025454715.1 Anaerolineae bacterium | reverse complement strand
TTGAGCGCGGGCGCCAGCCCGAGGCCACCGCCCCACGCCGCCCCCATGTCGCTCAAGATGTCGCCATACAGGTTTTGCGTCAGCAACACGTCGAAGCGGTTGGGCGATTTGACCATCCAATAGGCCGCGGTGTCGGCCAGCAATTCATCGGTCAGGATGTCGGGGTACTGCTCGGCCACCTCGAACGCCACGCGCCGGAACAACCCATCGGACTTGGGCAAGACGTTGGCCTTGTGCACGATGGTGACCTTGTGACGCCCAGTCTCTCGCGCCAAGCGGAAGGCGCGGTGCGACACCCGCTCGGTGGCGATGCGGGTGATGATTTTCTCGGCGCTGGCCTCGTCGTTGTTGCTTTCTTCCTTGCCGGTATACAGGTCTTCGGTGTTCTCGCGCACGATGATGAAATCGACGCCCGGGCGGGCGGTCGCCACCGGCATATAGCGCGTCGGGCGCAGGTTGGCATACGCCTTCAGGCGCTGGCGCAGCGCGATGATGGGCGAGTAATAGCCCTCGACCGGATACGACGGCGACTCGGCTGCCCCGAACAACACCGACCGCACCCGATCGACGATGTCGATGGTGGCTTGGGGCAACGGGGTGCCGTGGCGTTGAAGGCAGTCGAAACCGGCCTCGGCCTCGATGATTTCGAGGTCGGGCAACAGCGACTTCAACACGCGAACCGCCGCAGGGATGACCTCATGCCCGATTCCGTCCCCTTCAATCACGCACAACTGCATGGCGAATCTCCTTCTATTGCTCGTCACAAAACACACAGCAAAGAAGTAACAAACGTCCTATTACGCGCTCATCCAACGCAAAAACCGCGTGGAACAGGCTTTGGAACCGGTAAAAGTTTAAGTTTTCATGATGTGATTGTGGCACAAAGCGCGTGCTTTGTCGAGGAATCGGGCGCGATTGGTCTTTTGAAAAAAGTTAAACGAACGCTACAATACGGGCGTGTTTCCCAATAGACCGTAAAATGAGGAGTCTTACCATCATGACCGACCAACGACTGACGCGCCTTGCCACCCTGCTGGTCAATTACTCGACGCGAGTGAAGCCCGGCGATTGGGTGGGCATCTTGGGCGATGTGACCGTGCTGCCCGCCCTGCGCGAGATTTATAAGGCGGTCTTGGCCGCTGGGGGCAACCCGTCCGTGATGCTCAGCGACGAGGCGATGCACCGCGAATTTTTGCGCAACGCCAACGACGATCAAGTCAACTGGCTCGACCCCGCCCAATCGCTCTATTACGACAAAAGCGATGTGTACATCCGCATCGGCGGGGGCGCCAACACCCGCGCCATGAGCACCATCAGCGGCAAGCGCGTGCAGCAGCTCGCCGCCGCCCGCAACCCGTGGCTCCGCACCCGCCTCGAGCGCGCCGCCGTGGGCGATTTTCGCTGGGTGGGGGCGTGGTACCCCAACGAGGCCAGCGCCCAAGAGGCCAGCCTGAGCCTCGAGGAGTACGCCGATTTCGTCTATAGCGCCACCTTCTGCGACCGTGAAGACCCGGTGGCCGCGTGGCAAGCGCTGGGCGCGATGCAGCAAGCCAAGGTCGATTATTTGCGCGGCAAGCGCGAGGTGGTCTTGAGCGGCCCCAACATCGACTTGCGCCTGAGCATCGCCGAGCGCGAGTTCATCAATTGCTGTGGCGATAAGAACATGCCGGACGGCGAAATCTTCACGGGGCCGGTCGAGGACTCGGTCAACGGGTGGGTGCGCTTCAGCTACCCGTCCATCGTCGGGGGGCGCGCCGTCAGCGGCATCGAATTGCGCTTCGCCGAGGGCAAAGTCGTCGAGGCGCACGCCCAAGAAAACGACGAGTTGCTGCAAGCTCAGCTCAACACCGACGCCGGTGCGCGCTACTTGGGCGAGTTCGCCATCGGCACCAACTTCGGCATCAACCGCTTCACGTCCAACATCTTGTTCGACGAGAAAATCGGCGGCACGGTGCACATGGCCATCGGCATGGGCTACCCCGAGACCGGCAGCAAGAACCGCAGCGCCGTGCACTGGGACATGATTTGCGACATGCGCACCGACAGCACCATCCACGTCGATGGGGAGCTGTTCTACAAAGACGGCCAATTCGCGGTCTAGTCTGGTGCTAGAAGCTCGGCGGAGGGTGGCGTATCTTGAGCCATATCGCACCTGCCCAAGGAGGCTCTCCGCCGATGTATATCCCCAACGCCAACCGCGAGGACGACCGCGACACCCTGCTGGCGTTCATGCGCGCCCACAACTTCGCCACGCTGGTCTCACAGGTCGAGGGCGCGCCCTTCGCCACCCACCTGCCGGTCACGCTGGCCGTCGAGGGCGATGCGCTGGTGTGTTACGGGCACTTCGCCAAAGCCAACCCGCAATGGCGCACCCTCGGCGGCCAAACCACCCTGCTGATGTTCGGGGGCCCGCACGCTTACGTCTCGCCGCAATGGTACGAGAAGGCCGAGAACGTCCCGACGTGGAATTATATGGCCGTGCACGCTTATGGCACCGCCCGCCTGATGGACAGCACGACCGAGCGCGAGGCCGTGCTGAGCGTGATTGCCGACCTGATTGGGCAGCACGAGCCGAGCTACCAAGCCCAATGGGACTCCCTCAGCGACAAATACCGCGATGGGATGCTGCAAGGCATCGTCGGGTTCGTCCTGACGGTCGAGCGGCTGGAGGGCAAGTACAAGCTCAGCCAAAACCGCACCCCGACCGACCAGACCACCGTCGCCGACCACCTGCTGGCCTCGCCCGATTCCAGCGCCAGTGCCATCGGCGCGGCCATGCGCGCCAAGCTCGCCCGCACCCCGCACGATTGACCGCTTGGCACACCGCAAAAACCGTGTTATCTTTAAGCGGACGACAGTCCGTTTTTAGCGTAAGAGGCCAACCGTTCATGCAGCCGATGTCCGCGCTCCGCCAATCACAAATCGCGCCCGGGTTCATCCGCCCCGCGCCCTATCAACATTTGCCCGCCAACCTGTTCCCCTACACCCATCCGGCATGGTGGTTACACTCACATTTCGCGGTGGGTGGCTGGAGCCCACTCCAACGCCTCTCGGGGATGCTGACCGCCCACATGACGCAAATCCAGCCGCACGCGGGGTTTACGTGGCATCCGCACCGTGGCCTCGAGATTTATACGTGGGTCTTGGACGGTAAGCTGTACCACGAAGACACCACCGGCGGGAAAGGCATCATCGAGGCGGGCGAGCTTCAGCGGATGTTCGCAGGCGATTATATCGAACACCAAGAATTGAACCCGTTCGACGAACCGGCGCGGGTGATTCAAATCTGGTACGTCGCTGATTCAAAGCATCGGGCGGTTGCGCCGCATTATCAGCAAGTAGGGCGTAGCGACCTGCCCGTAGAGCGCATCGGCCATGCGACCGTGCATCACCTGATTGGCCACGGCTCACCGATGGTGCAGCACATGCACGGGCGTCTGGACGCCATCACGCTCGATGCGGGCGGAAGCACCACCCTACCGACTCCGCAGCCCGACGAAGACATGTTTTTCTATGTGACCGGTGGCACCGGCACGGCGCGCCACGGCGACGCCCGCACCAGCGACGGCTTGGGGGTGTACGACGTGCTGTTGACCTCGCAGGAGGCTGAGCCCGTCCACCTGACCGCCACAGCCGACAGCCCATTGCACGCGCTGGCGTTCTATCTGCCGCGTTTCTTGGCCTAACGCAACCCGCCCCCGTTTCGCGCAGAAACGGGGGCGGGTTCATCATCTGACCAATCCAATCGGGCGTGTTGGGGCGCTTCCGCCTAATCCCAGCGGTGCACGCCCAGCTTGATGCCGACGAACACACCGGCAAACGTCGCGAGGGCGAACACCCAGCCCGACAACGCAAAGGCCGAAATGCCCGACAGCAACACCCCGACCGTGCAGCCCAGCGCGATCATCGAGCCCCAGCCCATCAGCACGCCGCCGCCCAACGCGGTCAGTGCGCCGCGCACGGTCAGGCGGCTGAGCTTGAAGCGCCCACCGGCCAACGCCACCGCGAACGACCCCAGCACCAGCGCGATAATCAAGACGCCGTTGTCGCTCAGGGTTTGCAGCACGACCGTGGCGCACCCGGCGAACGTGTCGAGGCCGGGCAAGCGGTCGGCCAGCACGCCCTGCTCGTTCAAGACCGTGCGGCTCAGGCTGCCCAGTTGCGCCGTCACGCCCAGCGGCTCCACGCGCAAATAGCTGAACACCCCGATTAACCCGACCAACGCGCCGGTCAGCAACGGGTTCCAGCGGTGCGTGATGACCGCGTCCCACACCGCCCGCGCCGTCAAGCGCCCCTCTGGGCGGGCGGGCAACGGCGGCAACCAGCGCCA
>JALONY010000207.1 GCA_025454715.1 Anaerolineae bacterium | reverse complement strand
AGCAACACCTGCGCCACCGGTTTGGGCACATCGGGCAAGAAGACGCGGGGGTCAATCGGGGTTTGCCGCAGGTGCGCCATCAGCATGGCGGTACGTGCGGTGCCCTCATACGGGTGGTGGCCGGTCAACAATTGATAGGCCACGACGCCCAACGCATATAAATCGGCGCGCCAATCGACCTCACGGGTCGAGACCACCTGCTCCGGCGCGATGGTGTCGAGCGAGCCGACCACGTTGAGGTCGGTCAATTTGCCGGAATGGTCTTCGGCCAGCTTGGCGATGCCGAAATCGCTCAAGACCCCTTGCACGCGGTCGGGCAAGCGGCGCAACAAGATATTGGACGGCTTGACATCGCGGTGCACGATGCCGACGGCATGGGCGGCATCGAGGCCAGCGGCGATGTCGGCCAACAACAGCACGGCCTCGGTCAACGCCATCCGCCTCTCGCGGCGCAAGCGCTCACGCAACGACAACCCGTCCACCCACTCCATCGCCAAGTAGTGCACGCCCTGCTCAAAACCGGACTCGATCATTTGCACGATGTTGGGGTGGCTCAGCTTCTGCAACGCACTCACCTCGCGCTGGAAGCGCTTGAGCATGTCCTCGCGGCGCGCCATCTCGACCGACAAGACCTTCACGGCCACCTTGCGCCCGTCCCGCACGTCTTGCGCCAGATAGACCTTGCCCATGCCGCCCCTGCCCAAAATCATCGACAGGTGGTACACCCCCAACACCGACAACCCATCCAAATCGGGCGAGGACGAGGCCAGCGTCTGGGTCGGCTTGTCGCTCAGGGCGGCCAAATACGAGGCGTTACGCTCCGATGTTTGGGTCTCGTCGCTCAACGGTTGGACGACCGGCCAACGCCGCACGATCCAACGGTGCATCGGCTGTGCCGCTGCCGTCGTCACCATCAAGGCCGCCGCCCATGGGATAAGCCCCGCATTCGGTACGCCCATGGCCGAGACCACCCCAGCGACCACCAGCAACACCCCCATGAAGACCGCCGACAACACCAGCCCACTTCTCAGCCACACCGTCCGCAACCGCCGCACGAGCACCTCCAAATTCAACGTCGGCGATGGAGCGCTATCGGTCGCAGTTTGGGTTTCATCGTCCATCGCCCGCCCCCGTTTCGCCGCGATGTTTGAGTCAAAGCAAAGTCACATCGTTCGTAATTTTACCACAGAACCCCCTGCGGCACGTACACCCTCAGGCTTGACCCACCCACCAGACCTGCTACAATATCGTGCTATGACCACCTGATAAAAAAGGTGGGCTTAGAACAAACTTTGTTCTGGCGGGTTGCCATTAACATACTGGGACTCGGCCTTGCGCGGCGGGACGCATCGAACCGTGTCAGGGTCGGAAGGCAGCAGCACTAAGGTGATTACCGGGTGCCGCAAGTCAACCGGGTCTCAGTACGTTGGTGGCAACCTTTTTGTTTGCCGAATCGTAGAATCTTTCATCACACCTGCACACAGACCCGAAAGGACACGAGAATTATGCAACGCGAGTTGATCGTCACCACCACCAGCACCATCGAAGGCCGCCGAATCATCAAGTATCTCGGCATCGTCACCGGCGAGACCATCTTCGGTGCCAACGTCTTCCGCGATATCGCCGCCTCGTTCCGCGACATCATCGGCGGGCGCTCGGGCAGCTACGAGAGCACCCTGCGCGAAGCCCGTGAAAACGCCCTCAACGAGATGCAGTCCGCCGCCCGCGCCATGGGCGCCAACGCCATCATCGGCGTTGACCTCGATTACGAGACGGTCGGGCAAGGTGGCTCGATGCTGATGGTCAACGCCAGCGGCACCGCCGTCGTCATCGAATAACGCTGCCCGCGCACCCCTCACCCGACAGGAGCCCCTGATGCAAACTGGCCTCTATTTCGAGGATTACGAAATCGGGCGTAAGCTGGTCACCCGCGGGCGCACCATCACCGAGACCGACATCGTGCAGTTCGGCGCGCTTACCGGCGACTTCAACCCGATGCACTTCGACGCCGAATATATGAAGACCCACATGATGGGGCAACGCATCGCCCACGGCATGTTGTCGCTCAGCTACGCGGTCGGCCAAGCCTATCAGCTCGGCTTCATGGAAAAGACCATCCTCGCCTTCCGCAGCCTTGAGATGAAGTTCAGCCAACCGGTGGTCATCGGTGACACCTTGCACGTCGAATTGACGGTCAAAGAGATGTCGCCCGCCCCGCGCCTCGGCGGGGGCATGGTCACGCTCGAGGTCAAAATCATCAACCAAAGCGGCAAGACCGTGCAAAGCGGCACATGGACGGTCTTGGTCGCCAGCAAGCCCGCGCAACCCGCCACCGAAGGCTGATGCACCGATGAGCATGAACCGTCAGCGCGTCGTCCTGATTACCGGCGCCAATGGCGAGGTCGGGCACGGCCTGATTAAGACCCTGCGCCAACAGCCCGACTGCCCGGGCATCCTCGTGCTCGACCTGCGCAACCTCGACGCCGAGATGATGCCCTATGTCGATGGCTCCATCGCAGGCGACATCCTCAACGAGGAATTGCTCGACAACCTGTCCAGCGAGTACGAAATCACCGCGATTTATCACCTCGCCGCCCTGCTCAGCACCCACAGCGAGTTCCGCCCCGAGGTCGCCCACCGCGTCAACGTGCGCGGCACCATCAACCTGTTGAAGGTGGCCATCGAGCAAGCGCAGTTTCAGGGCGCGCCGGTCAAGTTCATCTTCCCGTCGTCGGTGGCCGTGTTCGGGATGCCCAACCTGTCGGTGAAGGCGTCCGTGCCCCCCGTCAGAGAAGACGAGCACCTCAACCCCATCACCATGTACGGCGCGAACAAGCTGTATTGTGAGCACTTGGGGCGCTATTACACCCACCACTACCGCCAGTTGGCCGCCAACGTCGCCCCCAGCGGGGTCGATTTCCGTGGGGTGCGCTTCCCGGGGCTGATTAGCGCCACCACCATGCCCAGCGGCGGCACCAGCGACTACGCCCCCGAAATGATCCACGCCGCGGCGCAGGGCAAGCCCTACGAGTGCTTCGTCCGCCCCGACACCACCATGCCCTTCATGGCCATGCCCGACGGCATCCGCGCCCTGATTGAGCTGGCCGACGCCCCGCGTGAAGCCCTGACCCGCACGGTCTACAACCTGACCGCCTTCAGCCTGAGCGCCGCGCAGGTGGCCGAGCGGGTGCAACGCGCCTTCCCCGCCTCGGACATCCGCTATGTGCCGTCGGCAGGCCGCCAAAACATCGTCGATAGCTGGCCCGCCGATATGGACGACTCGGCGGCACGCGCCGATTGGGGCTGGCAACCCGTCTACGACGCCGATAAAGCGTTCGATGACTACCTCGTCCCGACCATCCGCGCCAAATACCGCCGCCGCGAGGCCTAGCCCGCGCACCGCACCCCAACACGAAAACAGGGCGCACCCCTAAAAAAGGTGCGCCCTGTCGAGTCTCGCGCCATTCACCAAACGGTCGGGACGCCGTATTGTTTGAGTAGCTTATCGGCTGTCAGGATGGTTAGATTTCGAGACCTCGCCTGAGCAACCAACATCCGATCAAACGGATCTCGATGAATATCCTCCAAGAATTGAAGTGCATAGACATCTTCGAGCACTATGGGCAAAACGATTACGTCGAATTGTCTGTTGAGCTCCAAATCCAGTTCTTCCAGCGCATATGGCAAGGTGATTTTGCCATTGTTGGATTTGATTTGTAATTCCCACAAGGAAACGACGCTGACGTACAATCTCGAGGCGGGGTTCGTCAAAACCTCTGAAGCACCCTTCGAAAGATAATGAGGTTCAGAGAGCACCCAAATGACGACATTGGTATCCAAGAGATGACCCGTCATGCTTTCGGCTCAATTCCAAATTCACCCTCCAAAGACTCATCAAAGTCTTCACTTCGAATAATGGGGCCACGGTGCGCCAACGTCCCAAGCTGGCGCTTGGGCGCGGGGCGCTCGGTCGCCTCATCGGACGGCGATGCGGGCGCGACCGCCAAACGCTCGCGCACCTGCTCGCGCTCTTCGGGCGTCAGGGTCTCGATTAAGGCCAAAACTCGTTCGAACGGGGTCATCGGGCAATCCTCGCGCATCAACCGGCGTTTTTTTCAGTATACACCGGTTTGGGGCGACGCTAGACGATGCGCCCGTCCACCAGCGTCAGCACCCTGTCCATCTGGGCGGCAAGGTCGGGGTCATGCGTGACCAGTAGCACGGTCGTGCCCTCGTTTTGCCGAATCTCGCGCAGGGTCTCCAGCACCAGCTTGCCCGACTCGCTGTCGAGGTTGCCGGTCGGCTCGTCGGCCAAAATCAGCGGCGGGTTGTTGGCCA
>JALONY010000206.1 GCA_025454715.1 Anaerolineae bacterium | reverse complement strand
CGAGGCGGTGGGCGCTGGGGTGACGGCGGTGGCGGTCGGTGACCGCGTGGCGATTGACCCGACGGTGGTGCCTGCCGATAGCCCCGCCCTGATGACCGGTTTGGAGAACCAGAGCCGGATTGCGATTATGGGCGAGCACAGCACCGGCTTGGCGGCGGAGTATCGGGTGGTGCCTGCGCGCAACCTCGTCAAGATACCGGCGGCGGTCTCGTTCGAGGGCGCGGCGGCGGCGGGCTTGGTGTATGTGACGGCGTGGCACTCGCTGATGACGCGGGGCGGCCTGCGAGCGGGTGAGACGGTCTTAATCGTGGGCGCGGGCGGCGGCGTGAACACCGCCAGCATCCAGATTGCCAAGCTGGCCGGTGCTCAGGTGATGGTGGTGGGCAGCACTGCCGAGAAATGCGCCAAGGCCAAAGCGCTGGGCGCGGACATCACGATTGACCGGAGCGCGGTGCCGGAATGGGCGCGTGAGGTGCAGAAGCTGACCGATCGGCGCGGGGTGGATGTGGTGGTCGATAACGTGGGCAAGGCCACGATGTTCGACAGCATCCGCAGTGTGCGGATTGGCGGGCGTATCTTGGTGGTCGGCAACACGAGTGGCCCACTGTTCGAGCTGGATTTGCGGTATGTGTTCAGTAAGCACATCAGCATCATCGGGAGCACGATGGGCCCGCACCAAGATTACGTGAAGGTGATGGGCTTGGTGTTCAATGGTGCGCTGAAGCCGGTGATTAGCGCGGTGTTGCCGTTGGACGAGGCGCGGCATGGGCACGAACTGCTGCAAAACGGCGATGTGTTCGGGAAGATTGTCCTGAGCCTATAACGGTGTGAGAGAAGGTGTTTGATGGGGCGCGGACAGAATACCGAGACGGAAATCAAGCTGTGGGTGGATGACCTCGACGCGGTGGCCGAGCGGGTGCTGGCGTTGGGGGGCGAGATGACCGATGAACGGGTTTTTGAGCGCAACATGCGGTATGACACGGCCAAAGAGACCTTGACCCAGCGCGGCGCGGTCTTGCGTTTGCGCCAAGATTCGCGGGCGCGCCTGACCTATAAAGAGGGCGCGCAGGCGGTCGAGGGCGTGGTGAGCCGGTTCGAGGCGGAGGTCGAGGTGAGCGACTTCGACACGACCGACATGATTTTGCGTTTGCTGGGGTATCAGCACAAGATGGTGTACGAGAAATACCGGACGACCTATGTGCTGGACGGGTGCGAAATCGTGTTGGACGAATTGCCGTTCGGGCGGTTCATCGAAATCGAGGGCGAGCACAAGGCGATTTTGGGCTTGGTGGCGCGGCTGGGCTTGGCGGATGCGGTACGGGTGAAGATGAGCTACGTTCATGCGTTCGAGGTCATCCGGCGGCGGATGGGCTTGGGCTTCGAGGACGCGACCTTCGAGCAATTCGCCGAGGTCGATTTGCCTAGCGACGTGGTGGATTGGCTGAGCGAGGGGCTGGGATGATGGCGGAACGACCGGAGCGCGGGCACGACCCGAAACGTGAGCAGTGGGAAGCGCAGCAGGTGGCGCCGACGCTGAAGAAATCGCCGGAGCGCAAGCCGAGCTTCACAACCTCGTCGGGGATTGCGATGGCGCGGGCGTACACGGCGGCGGACAGCGCACCGGCGGACGATTTGCCCGGCGAGTACCCGTTTACACGCGGGGTGCAGCCGACGATGTACCGGTCACGGTTTTGGACGATGCGGCAATACGCAGGGTTCGGGACTGCCGAGGAGAGCAACGCTCGTTACCGGTTCTTGCTGGCCAAAGGGCAGATGGGGTTGTCGGTGGCGTTCGATTTGCCGACGCAAATCGGCTATGACGCGGATGACCCGATGGCACGCGGCGAGGTCGGCAAGGTCGGTGTGTCGATCAGCTCGGTGCGCGACATGATGGTGTTGTTCGACCAGATTCCGCTGGCCGAGGTCTCGACCAGCATGACGATTAACGCGCCCGCGACCGTGCTGTTGGCGATGTATATCGCGGTTGGGCGGCGGCAGGGCGTGGCGCCCGACAAGCTGCGCGGGACGGTACAGAACGACATCCTGAAGGAGTACATCGCCCGTGGGACGTACATTTACCCGCCAGCGGCGTCGATGCGCTTGATTACCGACTTGTTCCAGTATTGCAAGACGCACGTGCCGCAGTGGAACACCATCAGCATCAGCGGGTATCACATCCGCGAGGCGGGGTGTACGGCGGTGCAAGAGGTGGCCTTTACGCTGGCCAACGGCATCGCGTATGTCGAGGCAGCGGTGGCGGCAGGCTTGGACGTGGACGAGTTCGCTGGGCAGTTGTCGTTTTTCTTCAACGCGCACAATAACTTCCTCGAGGAAGTGGCCAAGTTTCGGGCGGCGCGGCGGATGTGGGCGAAAATCATGCGGGAGCGGTTTGGGGCGAAGAACCCGCGTTCGTGGATGATGCGCTTTCATACGCAGACGGGCGGGAGCACCCTGACGGCGCAACAGCCCGAAAACAACATCGTGCGGGTGGCATTGCAGGCGTTGGCGGCGGTGATGGGCGGCACCCAGTCGTTGCACACCAACAGCATGGACGAGGCGCTGGCGTTGCCGACCGAGAAGGCGGCACAAATCGCGCTACGGACACAACAAATCATCGCGCATGAGAGCGGGGTGGCCGACACGATTGACCCGTTGGCGGGCAGTTATGTGATTGAGGCGTTGACCGACGACATCGAGCGGCTGGCGGGTGACTACATCGCTAAAATCGACGAGTTCGGCGGGGCATTGGCGGCGATTGAGGCCGGCTACGTCAACGGCGAAATCGAGGGCGCGGCGTATGCGTACCAGCAAGCGGTCGAGTCGGGTGAGCAGGTGGTGGTCGGCGTCAACCAATTTGCGGTGACGGATGAGCCTCAGCCGGAGTTGCTGCGGGTTGACCCGGCCATTGAAAATCAACAACGGGAGCGCTTGGCGGGGTTGCGGGCTGAGCGCGATAACGAGCGGGTTTCGGCGTTGCGGGCGCACCTGAGCGATGCGGCGCGCACCAGCCAAAACCTGATGCCGCTGATTGTCGAGTGTGTGGACAACGACGTGACGCTGGGCGAGGTCTGCCACAGCTTGCGCGGGGTCTACGGCGAGTATCGCCCGTCGTTTTAGGGACGAACCCCAAGCCGCCCCCATCCAATCGTTCGGATGGGGGCGGCTTTTTGATTTAGTCGGCGGGGTTGTGTGGGTTATAGGCTTTGATGACGGGGTCGGCGATGTGGGCGGGGACGCGCTCGTAACGGCTGAAGGCCATGTCATACAGGCCGCGCCCACCGGTGATGGAGCGCAGGTTGTTGCCGTAGCGCATCATCTCGGCGAGGGGGACTTCGGCGGTGACGATGCTCTTGCCGCCACCGGTGGTGTCCATGCCTTGCACGCGCCCGCGGCGGGTGTTGAGGTCGCTGATGATGTCGCCCATCATGGACTCGGGGACGGTGATTTTAACACTCATGATGGGCTCGAGCAGGACGGGGTTGGCGGCCTTGAAGGCCTCTTTGAAGGCCTCGCGGCCAGCGATTTGGAAGGCGATGTCTTTAGAATCGACCGGGTGCATCTTGCCGTCGTAAATCATGACGTGGACATCGACGACGGGGTAACCGGCGATGACGCCGTTGGGCAGCACGGCGGTGATGCCTTTGTTGGCGGAGTCGAGGAAGGTCTCGGTGACGGCGCCCCCGGCGACTTTGGCGGTATAGACATAGCCTGCGCCAGCCTCGGCAGGTTCGACGAACAGGGTAATCTCACCGAATTGACCTGCGCCGCCGGATTGTTTCTTGTGGCGGTAGCTCCCGTCGGCCTTCTTGGTGACGGTCTCTTTGTAGGGGATGCGCGGCAGGTCGGTGGTGACGGCCACACCCAGCTTCTCGGCACGCGAGAGGGCGACTTGGACGTGAATATCGCCCATGCCTTCGAGGATGATTTGGTTGGTGTCGGCGTCGTTGCGCCAGCGCAGGGTGGGGTCGGACTGGGTGAGGGTGGTTAGGACGGTGCCGATTTTGGCGGCGTCCTGTTGGGTCTTGGGGGTGAGGGCGACGCTATAGAGCGGCTCGGAATAGTTGGGCTTGACGATTTGGTAGCCTTGGTCGCGGTCGGACAGGGTGTCGCCGGTAAAGGTGTGCTGGAGCTTGGGGACGATGCCGATGTCGCCCGCGTGCAAGACTGGCACGGGGATTTGCTCTTTGCCACGCAAGGTCATCAGGCCGCTGAAGCGCTCGTCGATGACGCGGGTGCTGTTCCAGTTGCGGCTGTCGGTGCTGATTTTGCCCGCGAAGACGCGGATGAACGACAGTGTGCCGACGAAGCGGTCATTGAGGGTTTTGAACACGTAGGCCGACAGCGGCGAGTCGTCGGTGTGGGGCCCGTGG
>JALONY010000205.1 GCA_025454715.1 Anaerolineae bacterium | reverse complement strand
TCGTTCAACGCGGACGCGGGCAACCTCAACCGCCTCGTGCCGCGCCGCTGGACAGGCGTCAACCTGAGCAACGACCGTGCCGAGTGCAGCCTGACGACCACGCTCAGCTTCGACGGCCCGTGCTTCATGCGCTTCTTCGGCAACCCGGGCGAGTCGGGGCGCATCTACCAAGACTTGACTGCGGCCAACCTCGCGACGTTGGGCGCGGGCGATACCCTCAACCTGAGCGCCTATGCGCGCACGCGCAACGCGGGCGCTGGGCGCGTGGTGGTGACGGTGACTTATGCCTCGGCACCCGCCCAATCGGCCAGCGTGTCGTGGGCGGGCAACAGCGGCTATCAGCAACAGACGACCAGCCTCGTCCTGACCGGCACACCGACCAGCGTGCGCGTCATCGTCCGTAGCACCAGCACCAGCGGCCAGTTCCACGTCGATACCGTATCGCTGACCCGCACCCTCGTAGGTGCGGGTGATGTCGGGCTTAGCGCCGCCCGCCGCCCGAGCTGAAGATTTGCGGGGGCAAGGTGATGCCCGCGTCCTCGAGGCGCTCCATGAACTTGGGGCGGATGCCGGTCGGGCGGATGCGCCCGATGATTTTGCCGTTGTCGAAGCCCAGTTGCTCAAACTCGAACAGGTCGGACATGGTGATCATATCGCCTTCCATGCCCTGAATCTCGGTGATGTGGGTGATTTTGCGGCTGCCGTCACGCAAGCGGGCTTGCTGGACGATCATATCGACCGCGCCCGCGATTTGCTCACGGATGGCGCGCACCGGCAAGTCCATACCGGCCATCAAGCACATCACCTCGAGGCGTGCCACGCTGTCACGCGGGGTGTTGGCGTGCAGGGTGGTCAGCGAGCCGTCGTGGCCGGTGTTCATGGCCTGAAGCATGTCGAGCGCCTCACCGGAGCGGCACTCCCCGACCACGATGCGCTCAGGGCGCATACGCAAGCAGTTGACGACGAGGTCTTGGATGGTGACGGCGCCGGTGCCTTCCACGTTGGACGGGCGGCTTTCGAGGGTGACGACGTGCTCTTGCTGGAGCTGGAGCTCGGCGGCGTTCTCGACCGTGATGATGCGCTCATCGTTGGGGATGAAGCTGGACAGCACGTTGAGCAGGGTGGTCTTGCCCGAGCCGGTGCCGCCGCTCACCACGGCGTTGAGCGCGGCGATGATGCACCCGCGCAAGAAGTCGGCGATTTCGGGCGTCATCGAGCCGAAACGGATGAGGTCGTGGTGGGTGAGCGGGGTCTTGGCGAATTTGCGGATGGTGATGGTCGGGCCGCACAGCGCAATCGGGCGGATGACGATGTTGACGCGGCTGCCGTCCGGCAGACGGGCGTCCACCATCGGGGACGACTCATCGACGCGGCGACCGAGCGGTGCGACGATGCGGTCGATGATGCGGAGGACGTGGGCGTCATCGTCGAAAGTGACGTTGTTGACGCGGGTGATTTGGCCTTTGCGCTCGGCGAAGATGTTCTTGGGGCCGTTCACCATGATTTCGGAGATGCTGTCGTCTTCCAGCAAGAGCTGAATCGGGCCGAAGCCGAGGATGTCGGCGGCGATGGCCTCGAACAAGCGCTGGCGCTCGGCGCGGCTGAGCACCACGCTCTCCTCGTTGAGGATGGTGTTGAACAGGTCTTCGATGGCCTTGCGGAGCTCTTGCGGGCGGGCGCTGTCGAGGTTGTCCATCTCGGCCAGCAGTTTGTTTTGCACGCGCTGCTTAAACTCGGATTGGGTGTTGTTGCCACCCTCCTTGCTGGCGCGGGCGGCGCTGGCGGCGTCGTTGGCGCGGGTGGCTTGCTGTTGCGGGGGTTGGTTGCTGCCGCCGCCGCCCGCGTTGGAGGGTTGTTGCGGGCGTTGCTGCGCCGCACCCGAGGCGTTGTTGGTGCCGCCGCTGGGGGCTCCGGACGAGTTCTTGAGGCGATCAAGGATGGACATAGGTCATGACCTCGAAATGGTGAGCGGATGGGGTTGGGGGGATTTGAAATACACTGATAGGGTGATGATACCCCAAACTGATGGTGAAAAGATTAAAAGGTTGTGTCGGATCTAAATTCATACGCCTGATGTGCGATGAGACCCCCTCAGCCCACTGGCGGGGCGAAGGGGGTTCAGAACGATTCTGTAGGGGCGCAGTGCGTTGCGCCCGCCGTATTCTGAGGGAGGTCGGCTCACGACCGGCGGAACAGGCCGCCGCCTTGCGGCTTCTTCGGGTCTGCGCTGGGCACGGCGGGCGCGTCTTCCTCGCTGGCCGTCATCATATCGACCAATTGCTTGCTGAGCTCGGCGAATTGCTTGAGGGGGGGCTTGCTGCGGTCGCGCTCGGCGATGGTGAGGGGCACCCCGCGCAGTACCGCGCCCAACAACATGCGTTCATCGACCACCGGAATCTCGAGGCGGATTTGGCGCTTCAAGAAGCTCTGGATGCGGTCGGTGGGCAGGGTGGCATTCTTGCGGTCACGGTCGGAGTAGACCTTGTTGAGCACCACGCTAATCTTATCGGGGGCGATGCCCAAGCGATCCATCAGGTCGAGGGCGAAGCGTGCGTTCTTAATCGAGGGCAGGGCGGGGGTGGCGACCATCACGATTTGATCGGCCACCTCGAACAAGCTGGCGGCCAGCTCGTCGATGGCGTGCGCCATGTCAATCACGATGTAATCGTAGTTGTGGCGCACCTTCTCGAGGATTTGGCGGTAGACGCCCGGGCGGTTCTTGGTGATTTCCTCGGCTTGCTCGGGCTTGTGGGGCGAGGCCAGCACCTTCAGGCCGCTGCCGTGGGTCGGGATGATGTTGTCGAAATGCTCGGGGTCGATGTCGTCGGCATCGGGCAGGAGCTCGAGGATGGTGGCTTGTGCCTTGATGTCGAAGACGGTGGTGACATCGCCGAACTGAAGGTCTGCATCGGCCATCAAGACGCGCACGCCTTTGGTCATCAGCAAGGTGGCGAGGCTGGTGGCCAAGGTGGTGACGCCGGTGCCGCCCTGCGGGCTATAGACCACGATGATGCGGCCTGCGCGCTCGCCTTGGGCGCCTTCCAGCTTGGTGGCTTGGCGCAAGGCTTGCTCGGGGGTCGAGAAGGCCGCCATCTGGTATTGGCGGCGGAAGGCCTCGTGATTGCGGTAGACCGTGCGGATGGTGGTAATCAGGTCATCCATGCTGACGGGCTTGGCGATGAAATCGCGCGCACCGGCCAACATGGCGCGGCGCATGTAGTCGGTCTCGTCTTGGACGGACATGATGATGACCGCCGACTGGGGCACCGACTTGTTGATGGCGCTGGTGGCCTCCAGCCCGTCCATGTCGGGCATGTTGATGTCCATGATGATGATGTCGGGCTTGTGCTCTTTGGCCTGTGCCACGCCCTCGCGGCCCGTGCCTGCCGTCCCAATCACCTTGATATCGGCCTCGAACGCCAAGAGCTTCTTGATGTTCTCGCGGGTTTCGGGGTTGTCATCGACCAGCAGGACGGTGATGGGTTGTGGGGCGTCGCTGTTGGCGCTCGGTTTGGGTCCGGACATGGACAAATCTCCTCGGGGCAAGATGCACGTAATGGCGCGGGCGCGCCGCAATGGGCAGATAGCTCGATTGTACGCCCGAACGGGGCGGCATGAGGGTAAAAAAAGTCGCCGGTGGGGTGTTTATAGACATCCCACCGGCGACCGGTTGCTGTGGCGTGCGGTGTGCCGTGTGGCGCGCCCGAGGGGCGTTACGGCGTGAGGCGGTCGGCCAGTTGGATGCTGCTGGTCTCGACCAGCTGGCGGATGCTGCGGATGGCGGGCTCGAGGCCATACGGCAGCTTGCGCGGCACGGTGATGCGATAGGCGTTCATCAGGTAATCCAGATCGACCTGTTGGACGCTGGCGAGGCCGGTCTCACCGGCGGGGCGCAGGGCGAAGGTGATCGGGACGCGGGTCTCGATCAGGTAGGTGAGCACCATGGCCTCTTGGGGCGACACCGCGATGGCCACCATGTCGGGGCGCGGGGGCGGCGCGGGGGTGCCGGTGGTTTGCGCGGCGGGCTGGGCTGCGGCGGGCGCGGCGGCATCGGTGGCGGGCACGGCCTCCAGATTTTCAGAGCCCGGGCGGAAGATGCGCCCGTCCTCCGGCAGCTCGCCGACGTAAATCACCAGCGCGTCCTGCACCGTCATCTGGGTGACGAGGCGGGGGCGGGGCGGCTCGTTGGGGCGGATGACCACCGGGATGGCCGATTGGATGTTGCCCTCACCCAGCGTGTACGAGAACGGGATGGTATCGAAGCGGCCATCGACCGGCTGGAGGAGGGTGAAGCCGTCTTGGCTGAGCACGATGAACTGGATATCGTTGGGCAGCATCGACTGGAAATCTTCGTCGAGGTCAACGAACAGCGACGACATGATGATGTCCACGCGGTCGCCCGGTTGCAGCGCGTAACCGGCGCTGGTGAGCTGGTCGATGGGGACGGCCACCATGCGGGTGCCGGGCGGCAGCAGGGCTGCGGCGTCCGACCCGACGGCGGCGAGGTTCGACAGGCTCTCGGTGATGTCGGTCGATTTAATCGGCGATTCACGCTCGATGTCGGTGCGGGCAATCTTGCCGACGACCAGCTCGGTCTCCAGCAACGCGCTGGCGGGCACGGCGGTGTCCGGCCACTCGCGCAGGGCAATCACCTCAGAGGTGATGCGTTGGCCGCGGTTGATGCGCTGGGTGGCCACCACGATTTGGATGGTCGGGATGGAGGTCGGCGCGGGCGTGGCCGGTGCGGCGGTGGCCTGCGGGTTGGCGGGTTGCGCCACTTGGGTGCCCCCCGGCAACGGCGCGGTGCCGCCCCCCGCCGGGTTGTTGTTG
>JALONY010000204.1 GCA_025454715.1 Anaerolineae bacterium | reverse complement strand
ACCTTGAAGCCGGGCAGGTGGCCGCCCTCGCCGGGCTTGGCACCTTGCCCAATCTTGATTTCGATCAGGTCAACCGAGTTGAGGAACTCGGTGTTGACGCCGAAGCGCGCCGAGGCGACCTGTTGGCCGCGATAGCCATAGTAGCGCCCCATCACGTCGGCCAGCTCGCCGCCCTCGCCGTTGACGCAGTAAATCCCGAGGCGATAGGCGGCCTCGGCATAAGCCTTGTAGGCCAGCTCGCCTTGCGACCCGAACGACATGGCGCTAATCAAGACCGGCAGGGTGTGCTTGCCCACGCGCAGGTTGACGCCCGCGGGGTTGGTCGGGCGGTCGCTCAGCTTGAGGTTGAGGATGTGGCGGATGGCGACCGGTTGACGCGCTTCCAACTCGCGCAGTTCGGCGTCGTATTGGTCGCGGTTTTTCTCGCCCAGCGCCACGTCCTCGGCCTTCTTCCACATCTTGGGGTAGATGCGGTCGGGGTTGCCCAGCATGGCCTTGGTCTCGCCGCGCAGGTCGGCGGCGCGCTCCTCCGCCCACAATTTCAGGTCGTCCCACGTCAGGCCACGCGCCTCGCTGCCCAAGTAGTTGGGCATCTCGAACACGCCCGCCACGCTCTTGGCGAGGCCGATGCTGCTGAAGCTGTGGCCGTAACCGCGCAATTCGTGGCAACCGATGGTGCTGGTGACCTTCTCGATACCCTTGGTCAGGATGTTGACCATCAGGGTCAGGCCAGCGGTGATGGTGTCGGGCGCGAGCGCCTCACGCGGCGGCTTGGGCGCCAGACCCAGCCCGACGGCGTACAACATATACGGGTTGATGGCGTTGGCGCCCATGCTGACCAGCATGGCGAGGTCGTGCAGGTCGCGCATGGCGCCGGAACGCACCACGATGCCCGCCAAGCGGCGCAGGTTGCGCCCGTCATGGTCGGCATTACGGAGCGCGCTATCGACCGCGGCGGTGGCAATCAGCGGGTCAACCCAGTGCGCTTGCCCCTTCATCACGCCCGAGTCGTCCAAGACGATGCAACGCGCCCCTTGCTTGACCGCCTCGACCGCCTCGGCTTGGATGCGCTCGACGGCGGCCTCGATGGCCTCGTCCAGCTTGGCGGCCATGGTCATGATGACCACGCGCCCCTCGAAGGCGGCCATCAGGTCGTCGAGGGTCATCGTCCCGAACTTGTCGGCGACCTCGCGCATCAGCTCAGGTGCGCCCAACACGGCGTGACCGCCCAACACCAGCGGGGTCTGGAGCGACACGCTGATTTCATCGTTGGCCAAGCGCTTGCCCAAGCTCGGGCGTGACCCGACGATCATGCGGGTGCTGAACTGCGCGCCCTCGCGCTCGCGGTCGATGGCCGGGTTGGTCACGACGGCCACGGTCTCTTTGAAATAGTCCGACAAATTGACGCGGGTGTGGCTGATGGCGGCCAACGGCCCGTCCCAGCCCAGCGCGCCGATTTGCTCTTTCTTCAGCTCGGTAATCGACTCGATGACGTTGACGTGATACCTCTCCCAGCCCATCGCGCTCATGGTCGCGGTGTTGATGGGGGTGTCGTTGGTATAGGCGGGCACGCTCGGGGCGGCGGGCGCTTCGGCGATGGCGTAGGGCGCGGTCTCGGTGGCCACGTCCATCACCGGCGCGGCGCTGCCGAACGTGCCGTAGAACTTGCCGCCGCCACCGTTGCCATTGCCGTTGCCACCGAACGGCGCGCCGCCGGTCGGCCAATCGTCCGGCAGGGCGATGGGCTGGTCTTGGGCGATGCGGTCACGGTGCTTCTGGGTGACGTGGCGCAGCACGGTCGGGTAATCCATGACCTCGATGGGCTGGCCGCGGCGGATGCGCAGCGCGATTTTCTCGCCCGGCGCCAACGGCTTGGCCGAGACGCTCATCACGTCCAGCGGGTACACCCCACGCTCGGACGACGCGAAATATTCCTTGTCGGTCTCGCCGAACCACAGCGGGCGCAAGCCGAGGGCGTCCACGCTCATCACCACATGGTCGGCAAAGCGGGCGACCACGGCGGCGGGCCCTTGCGCGAAGGGGCCGAAGGCGCGGCGGATTTCGTCGGCCATGTGCAGCATCTCGGGCACGCCCTGTGCGAGGTCGTGCTCGAACGGCGGGAAGATGTAGGTGATGGCCTCAATCAGGTCGAGGCCGAACTTGGTGCAAAAGGCGTGAATCAGGCGGTCAACGTCTTGCGAGTCGCTGTTCATCGGGTTCAGCTCGACGCCCAGCATCGCGGCCTCCATGCGGAAGCGGCTGATGGTGTTGAACTCGCCGTTGTGCCCCAGCAAGCCGAACGGCTGGGCGCGCTCGAAAATCGGGTTGGTGTTGGTCGAGTAGCGCGAGTGGCCGAGGGTGACGGTGCTGGCGTAGTCGGGGTCGCGCAGCTCGGGGTAGTAGCGGCGCAAAATCTCGACCGTGCCCTGCACCTTGTACACCACGCTGTGCGACGACAGCGAGGCGAAATGCAAGCCCAGCTCGTGCTCGAGGCGGTTTTGCAAATCGAACAACACCGTATCGAGTTGGGCGTGCGCCACTTGCCCGTTTAGACCCGCGATTTGATAGAAGGCCGGTTCGTGCTTGGCGGCGCTGGGCCCCAGCACCACGCGGTTGACGTGCGCGGGCTGGTCGTAGACCACGTGCAGGCCAGCGTCGCTCATGGTGCGCACCACGCGCTCGACGATGTGGGCGGCGCGGGTGGCTTGGGCGTGCGGGATCATCAGGTGGCCGACCCAAAAACCGCGGTCGGTGGCGAGGGTGGAGCGCAAGCCGGCCTCGCCGAGGCGCTTGGCCCACAAATCCCGCGGGATGTCGGTCAGGATGCCGACGCCGTCGCCTTCGCCGTCGATGTAGCCACTGCGGTGACCCATGCGCCCGAGCGCCTCGATGGTGCGCTTGACGTTGCCGTGGGTGGGCTGACCGCCCTTGCGTACCGAGCAAATCAACGCGCAAGCGTCGCGCTCATAGCGGTCAATCGGGTGCAGGTCAGGGTCGTTGACCTGCGCGTAATGCTGTTCGAGCGAGGGGGTCGGGATGGGCTCACACAGCGGATCGGAAGGGGTGTGGTCGGTCATGTTGGCATCTGCCCCAAGGGTCAACGGGTTACTTGTGCGGTAAAGCATCCCGACATGATGAATAGTCACCAAAATCGACATGCCCATTACCGTCAAATGTAACAACGTCTTGTCAAGACCCCCACGTACACTCTATATGATTTTTGGGTGGCCTCGCTGTGGCAACTTGTACAGGCCGCCTCATCCGGCCTGTTGTTGTAGGCTGGGCTGTTGCTCGCTGACCACGATCCGCCCACCCTCGACCCGCCACAGGTGCGTGGCCAAGCGCTCGACCAAGTAGCGGTCGTGGCTGACCAACAAAATCGTGCCGTCGAAGTCGGCCAGCACCTGCTCCAGCGACTCTTGGGCTTGGATGTCGAGGTGGTTGGTCGGCTCGTCCAGCAACAGCAGGTTGGCGCCCTGAAGCGCCAGCATCGCCAGCGCCAAGCGCCCGCGCTCCCCGCCGCTCAAGCCCGAGACGGTCTTGAACACGTCATCGCCGCGAAATTGGTACAGCGCCAGCGTCCGGCGCGCCTCGCCCAGCCCAAGCGGTTGCTTCATCAGGCGCGCCGCCTCCATCAGCGCATCGACCACCGTGGCGTTGGGGTCGGCTTGCTCGTGCGCCTGCGCGAAATAGCCCACTTTGACGTTGCTGCCCAAGCGCACCGTGCCGCTCAAGGCCGGAACCTGCCCCAGCAACGTGCGCAGCAGGGTGGTCTTGCCCGCGCCGTTGGGGCCAATCAACGCGGCCACCTGCCCGCGCATCAAGACCAGCTCATCGACCGACACCAGCGGCGGATGACCGGCATACCCGACTTGCAAACCGTGGGCGCGCAAGACGTACTCGCCGGTGCGCCCGCCCGATTTGAGGCGCAGCAACAGGCGCGGCGGGGCGGTATTGGGCTTGGGCAACGACTCGAGGGCGGCCTCGGCCTCGGCTACCCCATACGGGCGGATGCGCCCGATTCCGGCCTCGCTCCACGATTTGCACTGGTGATAGGCCATCAAACCGAGTTGTTGGATGGCCATCAGGTCGCGGCTGAGGCGGCGCAAACGCCCGATGGCCAGAGTCCGCAGTTTGTCGTGGGTGATGAAGCGCTTGATGTAGTCCAGCTCGTGGGTCATGCGCGCCATCTCGGACTCATACACCTTTTCGGCGTATTCGGCGTTGTGGTCACGCTGGCGGACGTAAGCCGAGTAGTTGCCGCGATAGGGCACGATGCCGACCCGCGACAACGCCCAAATCGTGTTGACCGTGCGGTCGAGGAAGGCGCGGTCGTGGCTGACGATCAGCAACGCGCCCGCCCAGCGCGATAACGC
>JALONY010000203.1 GCA_025454715.1 Anaerolineae bacterium | reverse complement strand
GCGCCGCTGATGTTGGAAGGCTTGGCATCGGCGGACGCCCAACGCTTATGTTCCGACATGATGGCGCGCTATGGCCGAATCAGCGCGGACATGGTGGAGGGGGGCGCGGCGGCCATCGCCGAGTACGCCTGCAACCACCCCTCGCTCATCTGGGAGACGGTGACGCGGGTGGTGCGCGATCAGCCGTTGCCCATCTTGGCGTGGCCGAGCGATGACCCGCTGGCGGATGAGCTGTTGGACGCGCCGCTGGGGTGGGCGCTGGCGCGCCTGAGCGCGTTGTATGGTGAGCGGGTGCTGCGGCTGGTGCGGCGCGTGGTGGTGTTCGAGCGCATCGACCTCGCGTTGCTGGAGGCCAGCGAGGGCGACGAGGCCGACGAGATGTTGGCGCTGTTGGTTGCGTGGGGCATCTTGACCGAGCGGCTTTCGCGAAACGGCTACGACCTGTATTACACGGTTGCGCCGCTCATCCGCGCATTGGTCAACCCAGCGCCGGATGCCGACGCGCTGCGCCTCGCCCACTACCGCCAGCGGGCAGAGATGCGCTCATCGCTGGGCGAGGACGACGAGGCCGACCTGAACGCGGCGGTGAGCGCCGCCTTTCCGGCGCGGGCGTTGGCCTTGTGTTGGGCGACCGCCCATCTGTACGAGCACTCGCGTTACCCGTCCCCAACCGCACGGCGCACCGGCCTTCAGGCGCTCCGCACCCTCGTCGGCGCGCCCAAGACGGTCGATGACACGCCGGACGCGCTGATTTGGCTGGCGTTGGCCGAGCTGTCGCTCAGCGACGGTCAACCCGTGCCCGCGCTGGAGGCGGCGCGCCACGCCGTCAGCCAAGAGGCCGCCTTGTGGACGCCGCTGCAACGGGCGCGGGCGCGTCAGGCGCTGGGTATGGCGCTGGTCTGGCGGGGCACCTTGGCCGACCAAGCCGAGGCGATTGCCCACCTCGAGTCCGCGCTGATGGTCATGCCCCCTGAGCGCGAGGCGCTGGTGCGCTCGTTGGCGTGGGCACACCTGCGCTTGGCGGGTGCCGTCACCCAGCCCGACCTGCTCAACCGCACCCTGATTTATGGCAAGCTGGCGCTGAGCGACCCCGAGTGGGTGGCTGACGCCTCGCTGGCGTGGCTCCAACACCTGCATTTCGGCATGGCCGAGGTCTATTACCGGCTGACGCGCACCCCCGCCCAGTCGGTCGATGCGGCATGGGCGATGCTCAATCGCGCCTTGTGGTATGCCCACCACGCCGCCGAGTTCGCCGAACAAGCCGATGACCGCGCTGGCCAGTCGGCGGCGGAGTACCTGAGCGGGCTGATTTACCGCGAGATGGGCGACAACGCCAGCGCCAAGCTGGTTTGGGGCAACGGCCTCCGGCGGATGCAACAGTACGCCCCGCCCGAGCAGGTGGCGGTCTATCAACGCGAGGTGCGCGCAGCCCGCCGCCTGCTGGTGGTGCGCGGGCTGTTGGCCTTGCCCGCGTGGCTGGGGCATTGGTGGCGCACCCGCGGCATCCCGTTGCCACTGCCGCGACGGGGCAAGCGCCCCTAGCGCACCCCCAAACGCCAACGCGCTTCTAATGCGCGTGCGCTATGCTGGAATCATGCGTATTTTGGTGATTGCCGATGGGGTGTTGGCGCGGGCGGGCTTGGCCGCGTTGCTGGCGGACGTGATGGATGCGGACGTGATTGGGCAGGTTGCGCCCAGCCCCAGCCTCGCCGACGACCTCGACCTCTACCAGCCCGAGGCGGTCGTGTTCGACCTCGGCCACGACCCGACCCGTTGGCTGGGCGCGGTGGCCGCCCTGAGCGCGCCCAGCGTCTTGCTGTTGCCGGACTCCGCCAGCGCGTATGGGGTGGCGGCGGCCTTGCCCAACGGGGTGCGCGCCGCGCTGTTGCTGCGCGAGGGCGACCCGCGCCGCTACCGCACCGCCCTCGACGGCTTGCGGATGGGGTTGGTCACGCTCGATACGCCGGTGGCGCGGGCGTTGTTGCCGGTGGGCGGCGGGGTCGATGCGCTGGTGGCCGAAAAGCTCACCCAGCGCGAGGCCGAGGTGCTCCAGCTCATGGCCGCTGGCCTGACCAACAAGGCCATCGCCCAAGCGTTGGGCATCAGCGCCAACACGGTCAAGTTTCACGTCAACACCATCCTCGGCAAGTTGGGCGCACAAAGCCGCACCGAGGCGGTCGTGCGCGGCGGTCGGCTCGGCCTCGTCCTGCTCTGACCTTTCACGTTTGCCCACCCCACACAAGGAGACTCGCCCCCATGACCCGCTTCCCGACCCGCAACACCCTGCCCGAAGAAATCCGCCTCGTCAGCATCGGCCTGCTCAACCAAGCCCTCGCCGACCTGACCGACCTGCACTCGCAGACCAAGCAAGCCCACTGGAACGTCAAGGGGATGCAGTTCATCGCCCTGCACGAGCTGTTCGACGATTTCGCCGAGACGCTGGAAGAGCACATCGACACCGTGGCCGAGCGCGTGACCGCGCTGGGCGGGGTGGCCAACGGCACCGTCCGCATGGCCGCCGCGCATACCGCCTTGCCTGAGCTTCCGGCGGTCTATGAAGGCCGTGCGGTGGTCGAGGCGTTGGCCGAGCGCTACGCGCTGGCGGGCACCTCGGTGCGTAGCGCCATCGACGCGGCGGGCAAGGCCGGTGACGCCGACACGTCCGACCTGTTTACGGGGGTCAGCCGCGACCTCGATAAGCAATTGTGGTTCCTCGAGGCGCACCTGAACGCCTAACGGAGGACGTGTGAAAATCAGCTTTTTGGGTGCCAGCTTGACCGAGGGCGTCTACGGCGGCAACTACGTCAACGCGGTGGCCGCGCACCTGCCCGAACATACCCTCGTCAACCGTGGGGTGGGCGGCAGCACGGTCAACAAACTGCTTGGGCGGGTCGAGCGCGTGCTGAGCGACGCGCCCGATGCGTGTTTCGTGCTGGCGGGCAGCAATGACGCGCTGGCCTACGCCTTCCCCGCCACCCGCCCCTACTACAAGTCGCAACAAGACCTGCCGGACGGTTATCTGGAGCCGGAGGCGTATGCCGCGCTCCTGCGTGACCTGCTGACCGAGCTCAGCCTAAACCACGTGCTGGTGCTGGTCGGGTTGCCGCCGATGGAATACAACCCTGCGGCGGTGGCGGCCATGCACCTGTTCAACGCGCAAACGCGCAGCATCGCCCAAGCCCTCAACCTGCCGGTGTTCGACTTCGGGGCGCACCTCAACCCGCCCAGCGTGCCGGAGCGCCCGCCGCTGGGCTTGCAAACCGTGTTCCAAATCGGTGACCGCGTGAAGGCGGGCTGGGCGGACTACGACGCCGAGCGCGCCGCCGGTGGCTATACCTACAGCTTCGACGGCATCCACTTCACCCCTGCGGCGGCGGCGCAAGCAGGGGCGGTGTTGGCCGGGTGGTTGCGGTCAGAGTTGGCTTAGCGCCCGCTTTGGATTCCGCGATTCGGGCGCAAAGTCGGTTATGATGGGGGCTTATCGCTGACCGATGACCCCCATGGGATGTTTTGACGATGCGCCGGATGCTGCTGGTTTGTGCGTTGCTGACCTGCTTGGGGTGGCCTGCCGCCGCCCAACCCAACCCCGTCTTGCCCGCCCCGCCCGACGCGCTCACCGTCTCCGACCCTGAATTGGTCGAAGGGGTGAGCGCGTTCGGTTTGCCGCAATGGCAGGCCGTCGGGACGTTGACGGTGGCCGAGGGCGCGCCCGATGCGCTGGCCGACCTGATTTTGACCGCCGAGGTGCTGGACGCCGAGGGTGAGCTGATTGGCGAGGGGTTCGGCGCGCCGGTCGATGCGTGCGGCCTGACCTTGCGCCCCGACGCCCCGCTGCAACCCGGGGAGCAAGTGCCGTATCTGGTCAGCTTGGAGCTGGACGACGACGCGCTAATCCCGGACTCGGTCGTGTTGACGGTCGGGGCGACGCCGGTACAGCCCGCGCCGGTCAACCCGTTCGCGACCTTCCCCGACGTGCGCGAGCTGTTCAGCGGCGAGGTGGTGCGCCTCGAGTGGACGCCGGAGGGCTTGTTGCGCTTTGCGGTCGGGTGCGAGTTGCGCGTGTTCACCGCGCAGGCGTGGTACGAGTATGACCCCGTGGCGGGCGATGTCCGCCCGATTGACCCGCCCAACGGTGAGGCGCTCACGCCCGCGCTGTTGCGCCAGCTCGAGCTGGAAGACCCCGCCGACCTCGATCACGCCAAGCTGCAATTTCACCCCAACGACACGCGCTTGATTTATCAAGACCGCATCAACACCATCCTGACCACCGAGGCCGACGGCTCATACACGCGCTTGTTGTGGGATTTCCTCAGCCGCATCAGCTTGCAAGGCTACGTCTGGCTGGGCGATGCGCGCTTTTTGGCCTATTACTACGGGGCGTATGGCGACGCGGTGCGCTATTTCACCGCCAGCACCGGCGGCCAGCGCATCAGCGTCAACCCGCTGGATGCCACGCCGTCGCTCATCGTGCCGGGCGCGTCGCCGGACGGGGCGCGGGTGGTCATCGCCATCGAGCGCGAGGGCGAGACGATCTACCGCTATCAGTCGGTCGTCAACCCGTCACGCGGTGATGATTTGTTCGTGGGCGACGCGCCCGGCAACAACTTCCCGCCGCCGGTGGTGGCGATTCGCGAGGGCGGCCAAACCGAGATATACGTCATCCGCGAGGAGGATGGGGCGGTGCGGCTGCAATGCGTGGCGGTCGGTGAGCCGACGCTGAACGACCTCGCGCTGTTGCCGTTGCGCGTGGCGCAGGACGAGCGCGGTCTAAGCGCGCTCAGCCCCGACGGGGCGACGCTGGCGTTGGCCGCCGACGGGCGCAATGGCGGGGTGTGGCTGGTCGATATCGGGGGGCTGGGCTGCGGCGAGGGCTAAGCGCGCCGCCTACGCCAGACGGTCTTTGCTGCTCAGGGCGCGGTGCATCGCCCGAATCTCCCACACGCGCAGGGCGGCCTCGACCATGATGCTGCCGCTCATCTTGGACGTGCC
>JALONY010000202.1 GCA_025454715.1 Anaerolineae bacterium | reverse complement strand
CAACATCGCGGTCATCCCGCTGCACCAGCACCCGCCCGCCAGTTTCGTCCAAGCGCTGACCAGCGGGCTGGCCAAGCACGGGCGCACCCTCTTGCTCGACTCCGAGCGGTTCGACGGCGAGTTTGGGGTGGATGGCGCGCACGACACCGACACCGGCACCCCGATGAGCGCGGTGGTGGCGGGCTGGCTGAGCAACCTCGAAACCTCGTTCGACAGCTTGCTGTATATCGGGCAGGCGGGCTGGACGCCGTGGACGCGCCGTTGCCTGCGCCAAGCCGACCGCGTGTATTTGCTGGCCGACGCCACCCAATCGCCGGAGCTAACGCGCATCGAGCGCGCCATCCGCGAGCAATACCCGCGCTTGCCGGTCGAGCTGGTGTTGCTGCACCCCAGCACCACCGATCAGCCCAACGGCACCGCCGACTGGCTGGATCGGCGTGACGTGCGGGCGCACCACCACGTGCGGCTGGGCACCCCCCAGCACGTCCACCGCCTGACACGCCGCATGGTCGGCAAATCGGTCGGGCTGGTGCTGAGCGGGGGAGGGGCGCGGGGCTTGGCGCACATCGGGGTCATCAAGGCGCTCGAAGAGGCCGGTTTGGAGCTCGATTTGATTTGCGGCACCAGCATCGGCGGGTTGGTCGGGGCGGCCTACATCCTCAACCCGTCGATTGACGAGTTGCTGAAGGCGACCGGCAAATTCGCCTCGTCACGGGCGATTTTCGACTATACCCTGCCGTTCGTGTCGCTGATGGCCTCGCGCAAGATTTCGACCATCTACCGCGAGGTGTTCGGCGAGACGATGATCGAGGATTTGTGGACGCCGTTTTTTGCGGTGTCGTCCAGCATGTCCAGCGCGGTGCCCATCGTGCACAAGCGCGGCTCGTTGCGGCGCGCCATCCGCGCCTCGACCGCCATCCCGGGCGTGTTTACGCCTTTGCTGCACGATAACGAGGTGCTCATCGACGGCGGCCTGTTGGACAACTTCCCGACCGCCCCCGCCCGTGAGTTCTTGGGCGGGTGCCGCTTGATAGGGGTGTTGGCCTCGCCGCTCAACGACAACATCCCGTTTTATACCGTCACCGACGAGTATATTTCGGGGTGGCGCGTGTTGCTCAACCGGCTGAACCCGTTCGGCAAGCGCATGGACTTGCCGACCATCCCGACGTTGGTGGTGCGCGCCATCGAGCTGTTCAACGTGTTGCGCATCAAGACCGCGCTGCAAGGCTACTCGGACGACCTGATTTTGCAACTGGAGACCAGCGGCATCAGCGGGCTGGATTTCACGGCCTATCACCGCATCGTCGAGCTGGGCTACAAGCAAGCCAAACCGCTCATCGAGGGGTGGGCGCAGGGGGCAGCCCGCTGAGCTAAACGAACATGCGCAGCTTCTGGAAGTCCTCGCGCAGCCACGCCTTCCAGCTTGCGCTATACAGCACCGCGGCGGGGTGGTAGGTCGGGACGATGTGCAACGCCCCGCCCCATGGTGCCTCGACCGGCATGAGCTTGCCGTGTATCTGGCTAATCTTGTCCCGCGCTTCCGGCTGGTCGAAACGGGTGAGCAACACCCGCGCCGCCGTGCCGCCCATCGCCACGATGACCGTCGGGCGCACCACGTCCAGCACGCGGTCAACGAACGGGGCGTAATACGCGATTTCGTCACGGGTCGGCTCACGCTTGGCGCCCAAATAATCGAGCACGAAATTGGTCACGTACACATCCTCGCGGTGCAGCCCGATGCTGTCCAGCATCTCGTTGAGCACCGCACCGGCCTGCCCGAAAAACGGGCGGCCTTCTTTGGCCTCGTTCACCCCGGGTGCTTCGGAGATGAACAACAGCGAGGCGTCGGGGTTGCCGTCGCCCAGCACCGGAAAATGCCGCTTGGCTTGGCGCAATTCATATAAGGGCGAGTCGGTGGCGTTCATCAGGTCGAGGCGGATGGCCTTGAGCGCGGCCTCTTTTTCGGCGCGCTCCGCGCTGGTCAGCAACGGCTTGGGCGAGGCGACGCGCCGGATGGCGTCGGCCAAGCGGTCAACGTCGGCGGCGAACTGCGCGTGTTTGACCTCGAACGAGTTGCGGCGCAACAGCGGCTTGAGGTCGTCGGGCAGGTTGGCGGTGCTGGGCATCTTGCCCCCGCCGACCAAGACCGGAATCACGATTTTCTTTTGGCGCAAGGCCGAGGCGATTTCGACGCGGACGAAGTCGGTCTCGAGCATCAGGCGGCGCGTCCCGTCGCTCTCGCACACGTCCTCCCATTGGGCGCCCATCACCGCCAGCAACACGTCGCACTGGGCGATGGCGTCGTCGAGGAACGTGACGAAATCGACCCCCGGGGGGATGGAGTCCACGTCCATGAACACCTGCTCGGCGTCGAAATGGCGCAACAGATGGTCGTACAAGCGCCCCGCGTAGCCCTCGCTGTCCTGCCGCCGGTAGTTGATGAAAATGCGCGCCACGTCGCCCCCCGATGAGTTCAGAATTAACAGCCGCCCCTGACGGGTTTATAATACCGCACGATGGGCGCGACCGCCCCACCTCCCACCATCGCACCACCTTGTTTATCGATACCCCGAGGCTTTTGACCGTGGAAACGGATGTCCCCCTGCACCTCCTCTCGACCTTCCAGACCTACTTCCCGGGCAAGCGCCCGACCCACACCGTGCAAGCCGTCGGTTATGAGGCGTGGGCGGCTGGCTTGCCGACCGATGACGCCCGCTTTACGCTGGCCTGCGCCGAATTGGGCGGGCGGGCGGCCTTCACGTGGCAATCGGCGCGGCGCGGCGAGGGGGTCAACCACCGCCCGTTGCCGCAATGGGCGCAGTTGCCCGCCCGTGTGATGGTCAAATTGTGCGCGGAGGGGTTGGATGTGCCGGGCTTGTCGGTGGCGTTGATGGGCGAGCGCCCGAACACGCCGCGTTTCGAGTATGGCTTGGCGGTGGCGGTGGCGGCCTTGCTGCACGCGCTACACGACCGCCCCTACACCCCCGACTCGCTGGTCAAGCTGATTGATGCGGCCAAGCGCTGAGCGGTGGTGACACGCCACCACCCCACCGCCCGCCCCGCGCCTGTGATGTTGGTCACGGTTTTTGCCCGCCGCTGTGGTACTATAGAAGCGTAACGTTCAGTGTGTGGAGTCCCGAACCGTGACCCTCCTCATCGACCCCGACGCCATCCCCATCAGTGGGACGACCCCCGACCCCAACGCCGATTGGCAGCCCGACCCGCGCCACCCGCGCCGCCGCCCGCCGTGGATTAAGGTGCGCGCCCCCGGGGGCGACGAATACCAAAAAGTCTATGACCTGATGCGCTCGAAAGAGCTGCACACCGTCTGCGAAGAAGCCCAATGCCCCAACATCTCCGAATGCTGGGGGCGCGGCACCGCCACCTTCTTGATGATGGGCGACACCTGCACCCGCTCGTGCGGGTTCTGCGACATCAAGACCGGTCGCCCCTCGCCGCTGGACTGGGCGGAGCCCAACCGCGTGGCCGAGAGCGTGCGCGCCATGAACCTGCGCCACGTCGTGATTACCAGCGTCAACCGCGATGAGCGCGCCGATGGCGGTGCCCCGATTTTCGCGATGGTCATCAAGCGCATCCGCCAGCTCCAGCCCGGGTGCTCGATCGAGGTGCTCATCCCCGACTTCAAGGGCAGCGAGGCCGCCCTCAAAATCGTGATGGACGCCCAGCCCGAAATCCTCAACCACAACGTCGAGACCGTGCCGCGCTTGTTCAAGCAGGTGCAACCGCAAGACAATTACGCTTGGACGCTGGCCACGCTGGGCAACGCCAAGAAGATGCAGCCGCTGGTGCTGACCAAGAGCGGCATCATGGTCGGGCTGGGCGAGACGTTCGACGAGGTGGTCGAGGTCATGCGTGACCTCGCTGGCGTCGGCGTCGATATCTTGACCATCGGCCAATATTTGTCGCCCAGTAAGGGGCATTTGCCCATCCAGCGCTATTACACCCCCGACGAGTTCGAGCGCTTGCGCGTGCTTGGCCTCGAGATGGGCTATAAATGGGTCGAGAGCGGCCCGCTGGTGCGCAGCAGCTACCGCGCCGACCTGCAAGTGCGCGAGTTGTCCAAGCTCAATTTCATCCACCTGCCCGACGAGAAAGCGGCGCAGTCGTGAGCGCGCCGGAGCCGCGCCCACGCCGCGCCCTCGAGAAACGGGACATCTGGGAGACCTATATGGACGAGACCACGCCCGACCGCCCGACCATCTGCGACTACGAAGGCTCGAACTACCGCACCGAGTTCTGGGAAGGGCAGGGGCGTGACTATGAAGACCGCGTGGAGCGCGTGGCCTTGCGCCGCCTGTTGCCAGAGCGCGGCCAACGCTTGCTCGAAATCGGGGCGGGTTCTGGAATATGCCCGCGAGACGCTGGGCGCCAGCGACAAATTCGTCTATGTGGCCGCCGATGCCTATCACCTGCCGTTCCGCCCGGCGCGCTTCGATGGCGTCAGCATGATCCGCACCATCCACCACATGAAGAACGTCAACGCCGCCCTGCGCGAGGTCGCCAAAGTCCTGACGCTCAACGGCACGTTCATCCTCGAGCACGCCAACAAGCGCAACCTGAAGGCCATCGCCCGCTATGCCTTGCGCCGCCAGTCGTGGAGCCCGTACAGCTACGAGCCTTACGAGTTCGTCGAACTGAACTTCGTGTTTCAGCCCCGCTTCATGCGCGATATGCTGAACCTGAACGGCTTCGCCGTCGAGCGGCGCGTGCCGGTCTCGTTCTTCCGCATGGGCGCGTTCAAGCGCCTGTTGCCCCTCGAGACGTTGGTCAAGCTGGATGGCGCGCTCCAGCATACCGGTGCGTTCATCTCCCCCAGCATCTTCATCCGCGCCAGCCGCCGCGCCGACGTGCCGCACCCCAAAGACAGCGCGCACGCCAACGCCTTCAACGCCGACCCCAGCACCTTCGACCCGTTGTTTGCCTGCCCCAAGACCGGCGGCCCGCTGGTGCGCGAGGGCGACGAGATGGTCAGCCTCGTCACCGGCCTGCGCTATGCCGTCCGCGACGGGATTTACGACTTCAAGGCCGCCCTGAACGAGTGACGCTATGGCTCACCCC
>JALONY010000201.1 GCA_025454715.1 Anaerolineae bacterium | reverse complement strand
TGCCAGACCGCGCCCTCGACGAAGATGGCCATGTCGGTCGTGCCCGCCCCGATGTCGAGCAAGACCACCCCAGCCTCTTTCTCGCCGTCGGTCAGCACGGCGTCGCCGCTGGCCAACGACCCGACCAAGAAGCGATCGACCAGCACCCCCGCCCCCTCGACCGCTTGCTCGAGGTTATTCAAGCTGGGCGTGCTGCCGGTGATGATGTTGGCCTCGACCTCCAGCCGAAAGCCGTGCATCGACAACGGGCTACGCACGCGGTTGGTGCCGTCCAACACGTAATGGCGCGGGATGACGTGCAAAATCTCGCGGTTGTGCGGCAGGGCGACGGCGCGGGCGTTCTGCATCACGCGCTCCACGTCGTCGGCGCTCACCCCGCGGGGGCTGTTGAGGCCGACCGCGCCGCGGTTGTTGTCGCTGCTGATGTGGTGCCCACTCAGGCTGACGAAAGCGCGTTTGATGGTGTAGCCGCTGGCTTGTTCGGCCTTATAGACCGAGGCGGCAATCGAGCGGGTCAGGGCGTCGAGGTCGCTGACCAAGCCGGCCTTCATGCCACGGGTCGGCTCGACGCCCGCGCCGATGACGAAGGTCGAATCGGGGCGAATTTGGGCGACGACGGTGCAGACCTTGCGCGTGCCGACATCGATGCCGATGACGAGGTTATCCATAGGGGGCGCATCTTCGGTGGTTGGATAGCGGGTAGACGTGTGGCGCACGATGCACCACACGTCCGATTATACCGCATTTAGTTGGCTTCGTCGGCGGTCTGCAAGGCGCGCAACAGCACGGCGTGGGGGTGGGTCGCCCATTGGTCGGGCGCGTCTTGGTGATGGGCAATCAACCACTCGGCGCGCTTGCTCACCCCGGCCTCGGCGGCCATCTGCGCGCCCCATTGCGGGTGGTGCGCCTTGACCGCAAAGCCGCGATAGAGCGGGTTGTGCGGGTCACGCTCGGCCAAGGCCGCATAGAGGCGCGGGGCGGCCTTCTTGACCAGCACCGGCAACGTCTTCTGCCACACCTGCACCGGATAGCGCGCCTTGCCACAATCGTGCAGCAAGGCCGCCACCGCGAGGTCATCGACGGCGCGGCTGTCGTCGGGCAACGGCTGGGTCAGGGCGTCGCGCAGCACATTGAGGGCGTGGATTTGCTCCATGCGGGGCAAACTGCGAAATAACGTGAGTTGCGGCACGCCGAGGAAGCGTGCCGCCATCTGGACATCGGGGGTGTGACGAAAGGCGGTCAGGGCGCGCACGCCCTGCGTTAATCGGTACTTTGCACGCATACGATACCCATTGGCAAGGCTTACAACAACAGCTGCATGATGAAGTCCATCGGCGGGTTGATGATCAGCCCGAGTGGGCTGAACTGCGGGATGGCGAAGCCGATAAAAATCAGCGCGAAGAACACGAATTGCGAATTCTGCTGATTCCGTGCCCACCATTCTGCCTCACGAGGGGGCAGCAAGGTGTACACAATCGACCACCCGTCCAGCGGCGCAAACGGCAACAAGTTGAAGATGAACAGCAAAATGTTGAACGTGATGACGAAGTATAGCGCAAAACCCAGATATGTCAGGGGTGTCACGCCCATAAAACCGCCAATCGCGCCGAAAATCTCACGCTGGCCACCCAAAAGGTTCAAAATCAGCGCCGCGACGATGGCCACGCCGAGATTGGAGACCGGCCCCGCCGCCACCGCCGCCAAATAGCCGTAGCGCGGGTTACGCATCCGGTACGGCGAAATCGGGGCGGTGCCCAGCACGCCGAAGCCAATCAGCAGCACCATGATGAAGCCCGGCCAGTAGATGTGCACCAATGGGTTGAGCGTCAAGCGCCCCAAGCGGCGCGGGTTCGGGTCGCCCATCAGGTGCGCCACGTAGTTGTGCGCCCATTCGTGGACGGTCATGCCAATCAAGAGCGCCGCCACGATGCCGACCACTGCGGCAACGAACAAATCGGGCGGCAGGCTAGAAAGTGTGCCTAAGTAAAGCAACACGAGGTTCATCCCCTGTTCAATAGGTTATGTTTTCAGTATAACCGTGTGCATTGCCAAAATGGGGCGACACTAGACAAAAATTCATGATTGACGTGCGTTTGGGCGACCACATACAAATGCGGAAGGCGCACCCCTGCGGCAACGACCTGTGGGAGGTCGTGCGCGTCGGAACGGACATCGGCTTGCGGTGTTTACGGTGTGGACGAGTGGTGCAGATGCCGCGCAGCCAGTTCAACCGGCAGGCCAAACAAGTCGTCAAGCCCAGCCCACCGCCCGCCCCATCCTAAACACTCCATCTTTTCCGCATCGACCGAGGGGGAAACCAAGCGATGCCCAAAAAAGTCTTGTTCATCATGTCCGACACGGGTGGCGGCCACCGCGCCGCCGCCGAGGCCATCCGCGACGCGATGATCGAGCGCTACGGCGCGGACAACGTACAAGGCGAGTTGCTCGATGTCTACCGCGTGATGCGCTACCCGGGCAACCGGATGCCCGACTTTTACCCGTGGGTCATCAACAACGCGCAAGCCGCGTGGGCGCTGGCCTACAAGCTGACCGATAACCCCAAGCGCGCCCGCTTCGCCAGCCACCTGACCTACACCCTCAACCGTGGGCGCTTGCGCCAGATGGTCACCCAACACCCCGCCGATGTGGTGTGCTGTGTCCACTCCCTGCTCGGCCAGCCCTCGATGTCGGCTTACCAAGCGCATGGGCAACGCCCGCCGTGGGTCACGGTCGTGACCGACCTCGTCACCACGCCCTATTTCTGGTACGACCGGCGCGTAGACCGCTGCCTCGTCCCGACCCAAGCCGCCTATGATCGCGCCCTCGCCGCAGGGATGACCCGCGAGCAATTGCGGATTACCGGCCTGCCGGTGCACCCCAATTTCAACCGCCGCCTGACCGACAAGGCCACCGCCCGCCGTGAGCTGGGTTGGAACCCCGACATCCCGACCGTCTTGATGGTGGCGGGTGGCGACGGCATGGGGCCGATGATGGAGACCGCCGAGGCCATCCTCGCCCAGCGGCTCGGCCTACAAATCGTGATTATCTGCGGGCGCAACAAAGCCCTCAAGGAGCGCATCGAGGCCGCGGGCTATCCCAACGTCATCCCGTATGGGTTCGTCACCAACATGCCGCAGTTCATGGCCGCCTCGGACGTGCTGGTCACCAAAGCTGGCCCCGCGACCATCAGCGAGGCGTGCATCGCGGGCTTACCGCTGATTTTGTCCAGCCGCATCCCGGGTCAAGAGGATGGCAACGTCCAGTTGGTGGTCGAGAACGACGCCGGTGCCTATGCCCCCAGCCCCGCGTTGGTGGCCGAGACGTTGGTGACGTGGCTGGGCGAGGGCATGGACGCACTGGCCGCCCGTGCCGAGCGCGCCCGCACGGTCGCCCGCCCCGACGCGGTGTGGGACATCGCCGAGGAGGTCTGGCAAGCCGCCCACCGCCAGCCGGTCAGCATGACGCGCACCACGCCGATGTAAGGCGCTTATTTGCCGGTCTCGCGCAGGTCATACGCGGTTTGCGCCGCCGTCACCGCGTCGATGTTCTCGAACGCCCAGCGCTGAAACCCCATAATCAAGCCGCCCAGCGACTCGCCCAACGGGGTCAGCGCATATTCGACACGCGGCGGCACCTCGCCGTACAGCGTGCGCGTAATCAACCCGTCCCGCTCCAGATGGCGCAACGTCTGCGTCAGCATCTTTTGCGAGATGCCGCCAATGAGGCGTCGGAGTTGTGAAAAGCGCAACGTGCGCCCTGCCAACAACCCCAACACCAACACCGACCACTTATCCCCGACCCGATCCAAAATTTGGCGGGTCGGGCAGTTTTCGGCGTACATCGGCAACAAGGACAGGTTCTCGTAGTCCGGCGTATCGGCCATGGTTTCCATCAAGTAACTCTCCCACTTCAAAGTGCCTACTTTCCAGTATATACCAAGTCTCTTATAGTGACTAACGTATGACCGTTTCGAGCACACCCAAGGAGACCCACCCGATGCCGACCCTCTTAGTGACCGGTGCGTCTGGCCAGCTAGGCCGCCGCGTGATTGAACTGCTGTTGGCCAGCGGCCACCGCGACCTGATCGCCACCACCCGCACCCCCGAAAAATTGGCCGACCTCGCCGCGCAGGGCGTGACCGTGCGCGCCGCCGACTTTGACCAACCCGCTTCGTTGGAGCAAGCGTTCAGCGGTGCCCAGCGCATCCTCATCGTCAGCACCGATGCGTTGGACGCGCCCGGCCACCGCCTCGCTCAACACCTCAACGCCGTGCGCGCCGCCGAGGCCGTCGGTGCCGCGCATGTCTTATATACCTCCATCGTCCATGCCGAGCCGGACGCCTTGGCCGCGGTCGCCAGCGACCACTATCACACCGAGCAAGCCCTGCACCACAGCGGGATGGGCTATACCATCCTCCGCAACAACCTGTACGCCGAAACCCT
>JALONY010000200.1 GCA_025454715.1 Anaerolineae bacterium | reverse complement strand
GCGCGGGAGTTGCGCCAGCTCGGCGGCGACGCGGTGCGAGAGCACCCTGCCGGTCGGGGACATGTAAATCACCGGCGCGGGGGTGGGGTCGAGGGCTTTGACGGCCTCGATGGCGCGCCCCAGCACATCGACGCGCATGACCATGCCGCCCCCGCCGCCATAAGGCGTGTCGTCCACCTTGCGGTGGGGGTCGTTCGTCCAATCGCGGATGTCGTGCGCCTGAAAGGTGAGCAGGCCGCGGTCTTTGGCCTTCCACATCATCGAGGCATCCAGCGGCCCCGCGAACATCTCTGGGAATAGGGTCAGGACATCGAAACGCATTTACCCTCGGCGCGTCAGCAACATCTGGAGCGCGGCGTTGGTCTCGTACACGCGGCGGGTGTTGAGGCTGTAGTACTTGTTCAGGTCACGGCGGCGCTCGTTGAGGAAGCCGGTGGCGACCAATTGGCGCAGGTGGCGCGAGACCGACGATTGGCTGAGGCTGAGCATCTGTTGGAAGTCGGCGTTGCACAGCTCGTTGTTGCGGGTCAGCAAAACGAGGATGTGCAGGCGGGTGTCGTCGGCCAGCGCGCTGAGCTGGAGCAACACATCGCGCAGGCTGAGCTCGACCGAGGCGTTTTGCACCCCCTCGGGCGGGCGCGCCCCAAATACCAAGACCAACGTGCGGTCAAGCTGGTCACGGCTGACGTAGGGGCCGCAATGCACGGACGGCACGAACACGATTTCGTCGATGTCCTCGGTGTCCTCGACGAAACCGGTCATGTCGCGCCCGGTCACGGCTTGGACGGCCTCCAGTGGGGTGAGGTCGGTCAGGTCAACGTTGTCGAAGGCGCGCACGGCGGCCTCGATGGTCGGCAGGTGGCGGTGCCAGCCGTCGGAGACGACGTGGTGATAGAGCAAGAGCAGGTGCCCAATCACGAAGCGGCGCGCTTCCTCGGGGTCTTCCATTAGCTCGTGCACGCGGTAGAGGATGATGGGGTCGATGTCCTCGCCCTTGTGCATGTGGCGCTCGCTGATGACCTGCACGAACAGCTCTCGCGAGGCCAAGAGCGCCTCGGGGGTGTGGATGGGTGCTTCGTCGGTGCATAGCCCGCGCAAAATCTTCTGGATACCCGCGGCGAAATCGACCGTTTCGAGGGTGGTCAAATACGCCTCGAACGACGGGGCATTGAGCGCGTGCTCCATGCCGATGTCGAGCAGGTAAGTTGCGACGGCATTATCACGCTTTTGCTCAGGCGTGAAGTTGTTGGCGGTCTGCACGACGAAATCGGACAAGCCGGAGCGTACCTCGGTCAGCGACAGCATCATGATGGTGTTGAGGATGTTGATGGCCGGTGCGACCGAGACGCGGGCGGTGATGGTGTGGGGGGTAGAGGTGGTATTGGGCATGGCTGAGACGACCTCTCTGTGGCGGGTATTTACCCGCATTTGCGAATAATCGCATAAACAGAGTAGCACGGAGGCTGGTGGGCGTCAAGCGATGGGGGGTGGCGAGACGAAAAACCCCCGCCAGAAACGGCCTCTGGCGGGGTGGGGAAGTGCTGTCTTTGGCGTTGGGTGTGTCCTAATCAGCCGCTTGGCTGACGGTTTCGAGCGCACGCTGACGAGCGAGGGGGTGCAGGAGGGCTGCGATGGCGGCTTGGGCGCTGTGGACGGAGTAAGACCACCGGTCGGTCAGGTCTTCGGTGTCCATGTACGCGCAGGCCGAAATCAACTGCACGGTTTGGTGATGAATGTCCGATGCCACGCTGAGGTCAATCACGTCTTGGCGTTTCCACCAAGCGTTGACCGCCTCGCCCGGCGATTGGACGATGGTCGGGTCAAGCAAACGTGCGATATCGGTTTGCTTGTCCAGAATGGCGTGATACATCTGCCACTCTGCGCCCGGACTGCCCGGTTTTAAGCTCGTGCGGCGTCCGAAACTCGCTTGGAAGCGAGCGCAGAGGGCGACCAGCTCGGCGCACCGGCTGGACAAATCGAGAGCAGTCTGAGTGTTCATGTGAGACCTTTCCCTCCGCTGCATAGATGTTAAATTCCTGCGTTGAGATTTAACACAGGCTTAAACATAAGAATAGGGTAGTTTTGCGGAAATGTAAAGCACCCCAACGTTAAAATTTTAACGGGGTGTTAAGGGGAGATTGTGTAAAACGGGGAAGGCTGAGGGGAGACACCCAAGAATTGGGGTGTTGGCCACCCCCTCACTCTGCACACCTGCGGTGCGCTGTCCCTCTCCCACCGAGGGGCTGAGGGGCGAGAACCAGAGCGGCGGGCGCAGCGCGCTGCGCCCCTACAAGACCCGTCATAATCCGTTCTGCACCCCCTCAACCCGTGGGTGGGCTGAGGGGGTTGGGGAGTGAGGGGATTAGGGGTATTTGCGGTTGAGCAAGCGGGCGTAGGGGATGGTCTCGCGGACGTGCGGCAGGCCGCAAACCCACGCCACGGTACGCTCGACGCCGAGGCCGAAACCGGCGTGCGGCACGCTGCCGAACTTCCGCAAGTCGAGGTACCACGCATAGGCTTCCCGCGGCAGGCCGATGGTGGCGACGCGCTCCTCGATCAGCTGGCTGTCCCAGATGCGCTCGCTACCGCCGGTGATTTCGCCGTAGCCTTCCGGCGCCAACAGGTCAACGCTGCGGCAGACCTCGGGGCGGCCATCGACCGGCTGCATATAAAACGCCTTGACCGCGCTGGGGTAGTGATAGACGAAGACCGGCTGATCGAACATCTGGGTGAGCGCGGTCTCGTGCGGGCTGCCGAAGTCCTCGCCCCATTCAATCTTGAGCAGGTCGCGTTGTTCGGGGTCGTCGGTCTGGGCGGCGAGGGTTTGCAGGCGCTGTACGGCCTCGTCATAGCTGATGCGCGGGTAGGGCGCGGCGGCGGCGCGCTCCAACGGCGCGAGGTCGCGCTCGAGGATGTCGGTCAGCTCGGCGCGGTGCTTGGTCAGGACGGTCTGGATGACGTGCGCCAACAGGGTTTCTTCCAGCGCCATCAGGTCTTCGAGGCTGAAGTAGGCCATCTCCGGCTCCAGCATCCAGAACTCGATCAGGTGGCGGCGGGTCTTGCTCTTCTCGGCGCGGAAGGTCGGGCCGAAGCAGTAGACCTTGCCGAACGCCATCATGTTGGCCTCGTTATAGAGCTGGCCGGTCTGGCTGAGGAAGGCGGGCTCGCCGAAGTAGTCCAGCTTGAACAGGTCGGTGGTGTTCTCGCCCGCGGCGGGGGTGATGATGGGGGTATCGACCAGCAGATAGCCGTTGTCGTCCAGCCATGAGCGCAGGGCGTTGATGATGGTGGAGCGGATGCGCAAAATCGCCCATTGGCGCGAGGAGCGCACCCACAGGTGACGGTTGTCCATCAAGAACTCGGGGCCGTGCTCCTTGGGGGTAATCGGGTATTCGTGCGCCATCTGCACGACCTCGAACGCCTTGACCGACAATTCGTAGCCGCCCGGGAAGCCCGGGGCGCGCTCGTCCTTCTTGACCACGCCGGTGATGACCACCGACGACTCTTGCGAGACCTTGCTGGCCTGCTCGAACTGTTCCTCGGTCAGGTCGCCTTTGAAGGCCACGCATTGGGCGATGCCGGAGCCGTCGCGCAATTTGATGAACGACAATTTGCCCTTGCCGGTGCGGTTGTAGACCCAGCCGCGCAAGGTGACTTCTTGCCCGTCGTGTTGGGCGATGTCTGCAATCGAGATGACGGGTGGCACGGTATGCACTCCTGTGGGCGCGTGAAACATGCAAAAAATCGACTGCGGGCGATTATAGCACGCCCAAAAAGCCCACTGCTGTTTTGGTCAGATTTGACAGGGTGCGCGCAACCCGAAAGCGGAGTATGATGGTGATGTGGCACAAGTGGTGCACCGACGGACGGGCAAAATAAACGTTATTGCGGCGTTAACCTGCACTTTACGCGGGTGGCGTATCGTTCAAAGTATCCAAATGCCCACCCGTGGGGCAACCCGAGCCACCTTCTTGTTTAAGCACTGATTCATGAGGTCAAAAAAACCATGTTAGGCCGCAACCCTTCCAACTATCACGTGGAATATTTGGACGTTACGCAGCACTGGGACGGTGCCTCGCAGAGCTATGGCGGGGGCGACGCGCTCATCACCTTCTTGTCGCAGGGGTGGCAGATGAGCAACCACGTCATCATGGAATACAAGTGGTTCGGGGGCAACCGGCGGGTGCGCGTGTACCATTGCACCCTGACCCGCGACCAGCACAGCATCACCATGCCGATCGTGCATAACCCGTATGTCAACCGCTTGCTGCGCCAGTCCAACTTCAAGATTGAGCTGCGCGAGACCGGCCAACTGACGCGCCAAAAGGTGAATTAACCCGTTCACCCTGCGGGTGCGGCAGGCCGCGTCCCTACGTCTAATGTGAAATGAAACGTTGAGTATCCCGAGTTTAGGGTGCGTTAGCCGTCGTTGGTCGCTGGGCGCTAAAG
>JALONY010000199.1 GCA_025454715.1 Anaerolineae bacterium | reverse complement strand
ATGCCGCCACGGCGCGCCAAGCCCATGACGGCGCCGTGACCAACGTCAAAGCGTAATCCCCGCCTAACCGATGGGGCGGCACCCCCGCCCCATCCATAAGCCCGCAGGAGGCCACACCCATGACGACCCGCGAAGCACCCGACGCCCGTTTGAGCGCGCAAGGGATGGCGTTGGCCGAGTTCATGGCGCTCGACGGCAAGGTCGAATTGATCGACGGACAGGTGATTCAACACATGCCGAACCCCTCAGGTCACAGCATCCTCATCCGCATCGTGCGAATGCTTTTGGAGAATTTTTTGCGCGGTAGAGGGTTATACGAGGTCTTCTCCGAGACCACGTTCGTCATCCCCGGGCGCGAACATCAAAGTAATTGGGTGACCGGTGCGCGCATCCCCGATGTGATGTTGCTGGAGGCAGGGCAGCTCCGGGCATGGATGGCGTCCAACCCGGACTATTGGCGTTTGCCGTTCCCAGTCATCCCCGACCTCGTGGTCGAGGTCTTGTCCGAAAACGACACCTATAGCGCCGTCACCCACAAGGTGGAGGTGTACTTGGCCGACGGGGTGAAGCGCGTCTGGTTGGTTGACCCGCAGAACAAGCGCATCACTGTCCACAGCATCGACGGCGACACGCCGCGCACCCTGAAGGGCGACGACGCCCTGACCGACAACCTGTTGGACGGTTTCAGCACCACGCCCGATGCGGTGTTCGCGGCGTTGGGGTAGGTGAGCGCCAGCCAAAAACCAACAGGGCAAGCCAACCGGCCTGCCCTATCTGTTGTCTATGCGCGATGGTCGGGCGCGCTTACTCTTTTTCCAGCTCGTCCAGCAAGGCGGCGTCCTTCTCGAGGCCGCGGGCACGCGCCACATAGCTGGCCACCAGCACGCCCATAATCCCCAGCGTCACGGCCATCCCCAGCCACAGGTAATCGGCAGTCTCGGGCATCAGGTTAGTTCCCTTCGCGTTCCATCACAGCGGCCTTGCGCGCCGCCACCCAATCGATACCGGCTTGCAAGCGCACGCGCCACCACATCAGCGCCCACGGCACCAAAATCGTCCAAATCAGCAGGTTGGGGATGAGCGCCACCGCGGTGCTGCGCGTGGCCTCGAACGTCCCCTCGGCGTTCTGCGGGCTGGCACCCACCACCACCGGATGGATGGTGTCGGGGCGGATGCGGATGATGATGAGGGTCAAAATCACGGTCGAGAACGCGAGGATGGCATACACCGCGCTGAAACGGCGGCGCGTATCGGGGTTCTCGATGGCACCGCGCAACATCAAATAGGCCGCGTAGGTCAGGCACATGATGGCCGCCGAGGTCAGGCGCGGATCCCACGTCCACCACGTGTTCCAAATCGGGCGCGCCCACACCGAGCCGGTCAGCAGGTTGACCAGCGACAAGGCCAACCCGACCTCGACCCCGCTGACCGCCAGCGCGTCCCAGCGCGGGTTGCGCGTCCGCAAATATGCGATGCCGCCGACCACCGCCGCCCCGAACGCGGCGAACGCGCCGAAGAACGACGGCATGTGCACGTAAAACAGGCGCTGGACTTGGCCTTGGTCGGGGTCGGTGTGCACCCACACGAGGCCGAGGTACAGCCCGACCAACACCGCCACCGCGGTGACGACCGTCAGGATGAGCAGGTTGCGCGGTGCGCGTGGCACGACCGCTTGGGCGGAAGGGTTATCGTGTTGTGAGAGGCTACTGGCGCTCATGGGATGGGGGGTCTCCAAAAACTCACTAAACCTACAGAAACCTACAGAATACTCTGCAATTCTAGACGATGTGTTGGGGCTTTGCCAGTGACTCTTGTCAAGGGTCTTCACTTCTTTATGCCACGTCTCCCCAAAGGCTGTTACACTGTGTAAAGATTTTTGATATTTCGCGTGGTATGGTGGCGCATCAGTGGCAGACGCACTTTATCCGACGCTATAATACACGACCATAGCGACTGCGAACGAGACTCGTGAGCTTTTTGGGGACGTATTGAGGAAACCGACCATGGTGGATATCCCGCGCATTATCACGCTTGACCCAACCGGCGCGGCTGGGCGCGCCCTTCGCAGCGCGCTGGTGCTGTTGGATGTGTCTTGTACGCATGTGGATGTCCCGTCGGTGGGGCAGGCCATGCTGGAGCTGAACGCCGAGGCGTCGCTGCTGATTGCGGCGTATGCGCTGGATTATGACAACGGCCCGATGATCGCCGCCGCCGTCAGCGCCTCGCGCCCAGAGGTCGGGGTCATCGTGCTGGCGGACGAGGACGACCCCACCCACGAGGCCGAGGCGCCCGAGAGTGGCGCGGCCTTCGTGGTGTTGCGCCGCCCGTTCGACCCCGCGGCCTTCATCCGCGCCATCGAGGCGGCCATGGAAGGCCGTAGCGTGCGCGAGGCCATCCAACGCCCGGCGCAGGGCGCGGCGGTCGTGACCGAGTCGGCGGGCTTGGTGCCGCCGGTCGATGCGGCAGCGGTCGGGCGGGTGCTGGAGCGCCTGCAAAGCGATGTCGGCGCGATGGCCATCTTCCTGACCACCCGCACCGGACAACTCGTGACCGAGCGCGGGATGCCGACCAGCACGCTCAAGAAAGACCAGCTCATCAACACGCTGGCACCCACGCTGGCCATCGGGCGCGGGATGAAGGACGTGGTGGGCGGGCAGCTCTCGTCCCTTCAGTTTTATGATGGCGACGAATACGACGTGTTCGTGTTGACGGCGGGCTTGCACCACCTGATTTGCATCGTTTATGACGGAGACGCCGGCCAGCGCAATTTCGGCGCGGTCAACCGCTTTGGGCGCAAGGCCGCCGAGGACGTTATCGCGCTGATTGGCGCGGGCGCGTTCATTTGGGAGACGGTGCGTACCGTGGCCGAGCCCGCCGTGCGCCGCACCATGCACATCAAGCCGGTCAAGCTGGATGAGCCGCTGGAAATCCCGCTGGCGCGGGCGGTCATCGACGAGAGCGCCCAGCCGCAGGCCGCCCCCGAAGAACCCGCCCTCGAGCCGATTGAAGACCTCGACCTCGATGTGCTGTTCGGCAACGACCTCGAGCCGCAGTTCGATGATTTGTTTGACCCAGACGCGCTGGGCACCCTCGCGCAGCAACCCTCGCAAGGCAAGGGCAAGCTGAGCTGGGATCAGGCCAAAGAGATTGGCTTGCTCCCGTGAAGTCACCGGTCTACGCCGCCGAGCGGCGCAGCCAAACCCATACCCTACAGACCAACCGCAGCGGCACCCTTTGGATTTGGGTAGCGGCCTTGATGTTGGGCCCCGCCCTGCTGACCGCCCTCGGTCTGGTGGTGGCCGCCGTGTTGGGCGTCAACCTCGACGACCTGTTGCAAGCCGACCCCGAGGGGGTTTGGTTCCGCCTGACCAATGCCGCCAGCACCCTGTTGCTGGCCATGAACATCGCGCAGGGCTTGGTGGTCGGCATGGTCTCGATGGCGCTGGCCGTCGAGAGCGTGCGGCGCGAGCAACGCCAACAGACATGGGATTTGCTGTTGCTGACCGGCCAGACCGCCCGCGCCATCGCCCGCGGCAAGATTTTTGCCTCGTTTCGCACCTTGCGCGGCGATTTTTGGTCGGTGGTCATCTTGCGCTTGGGGCTGATGGCGGGCGCGTTCGCGCTCAACCGCCCCTACGAGGCCACGCCCGACGTTGTGTACCTGTTGTTCCTGCTCGGCCTGACCGTGGCGTGGTCGCTCATCGACACGTTCATCGGCATCGGGTGCGCGGTCGGGGCGGGTGCCACCAGCATCGCCAAACGACCGCTGTGGGGCATGGCCTTGGTGGTGGTGCGGGTCGTGGTGGTGTTGGCGGGCGTGGTCTGGATGCTGACGGTGTTCGGCGCGTGGTTGTCGGGCAGCCCGGCGCTGATGCTGGGGATGGCCGCGCTGGGCATGGGCGTGCTCGGGCTGGTGGCCTACTTGTCGGTGCTGGCCGCCGAGGGCTGTATGCGCGCCGCCGGTGCAGGCGGGCGTTTATCCCAAACGATTTCCCAACCTCGCACCATTTTCTCCCGTAAGCCTTAGTTTATCCCAAATTTTATCCCAAGCCGTCCCCTCTGCGGCCTGCCCCACGTCCCGCTCTCCCAATGTTTGGGCTGAGGGGAGACATGCCGGAGCGGTGGGTGCAGCGCGCTGCGACCCTACACATCCCGACCTGTTGCAACTTACGCCTGATGTGACATGAGCTTGCCACCCCAACCAGCGGCCACCGCTCGTGGGCTGAGGGGCGTCGCCATACCCCCACACATCAGGGTTCACACACATATTGTGTTGTGCTATCCTGAACCGTATTGACCTATGCTTACCCCACCCCTCGGTTGCCCAAAGGAGGACACCATGAAAACCACGACCCTATACACCCCCGTCGTCCCCGCTGGCAGTGCCGAGGTCTTGCGCGCCTAACCCGATTACGCGCCCCACCCCTCGACAGCCTGCCCCCGCCGACAA
>JALONY010000198.1 GCA_025454715.1 Anaerolineae bacterium | reverse complement strand
GCCCGCGGCACGCACGAATGGACTTCGGTCGAGGCGTAGACCGTCAGGCGCGCCCCGCCGTACACCCCGTGCTGGCGCACGTCGAAACCGGCCATCGTGTTGCGCGCCACCGCCAAACCGGTCAGGTTGGCCATCGACGCGCCGCTGACCATGATGCCGCTCGACTCGGGCGGGAAGCCCAACGCCGCCTTGAACCAGTCCAAGACCTGAAGCTCGACGTAATTGGCCGCGTGTTCATCACGCCGGCCAAGAAATCGGCCAACGCGCCCAGCGGGGTGCCCGTCCCAATCACCCAGCCCCAAAAGCGCGGGTGGGTGTTGCCGACCGAATAGCCCAAGACATCGCGGGCGAACGCCTCGTAAGCCGCCTCGGCACCCTGCGGCTCGATCGGGAGGGGCTGGCGGCGGATGCGGTCTTTGACATCGGGCGGGATGGGCTGCCAAACCGGTCGCTCGCGGACGGTCTGCATGTGGTCGAACATCTCGTCAATCATGCGGTGGCCGAGGGCGCGCAACGCCTCCCAGCCCGCCGCGTCGGTCGGGTCGAGGGTTTCTTGGGGGTCGGGGGGCACGCTCATGCCACTAAAACCTCACGGGGGCGTAGATGACCGGTCACACGCGCTACCGCTCAGCGCAACGGTTGGCGGACGATGGTGCGGAGGTGGTACTCGGCCTGATCCATATGATCGAAAAAGCGCAAAACCGGCCTGTTGGGGTTGAAGACCACCAACAAGGTCAGGCGGATGATTTTATCGCGGGCGGCCACCAGCACATGCTCGATTTGCTGCCCCTGAAAATAGGTCTGGCTGGGGCGGACGTTGGACAAGCCGTTGCGCCCTAGCCGTACCTGCTCGGCATCGACCAACAAGACCAGCGGCACCGTCACGCTCTTGACCAATTCGTCGAGGTCTTGGCCGATGTTCACGAAATCGTCGAGCGTGACCTCGCCCGATAGGGTCAAGACCAAGACGCGCTCGGTCGGTCGCCAAACCAGCTTATGTGCCATCGCCCGCGCCTCACATCAACGACTCGAGGCGGCGCGCAAACGCCGTCGAGTCGATTGGCTTGGCGAAATAGGCGCTGAAACCGGCTTGGATGGCCTCCTCGCGCAATTTCGAGGTATGAAAGGCGGTGACGGCCACGCACGGGATGTTGGCCGTCTGCGGGTTGGCGAGGATATCGCGCAATAGCTCCCAGCCGTCTTTGCCGGGCAAGGCGAGGTCTACGATGACCGCGTTGAACGGGGTGCCGCCGAATAGGAAGCGCTCGGCGTCCTCGGCGTTGGCGGCCACGGTGGTGCGAATGTTCAAGTGTTCGAGGATGGTCGAGACCACCTCTTGGCCATCGGGGTCGTCCTCGACTACCAGTACGTGCCAGTCTCTCATGATGTCGTGTGCTCCTTGTGTCGTATGACCGGCGAGGCGGGGTGTGGCGAGCACCCGCGCCGCGCTAGATGTTCAGCGAATCGGCGAGGGACGGGATGTCCATCAGCAAATTGAGTAAATCAATGATAAACGTGTCTGGCGTCAGCGGTTTTGAGAGGTAGTTATGAAATCCGGCCTCGATAGCGCGCTCACGGTCGCCCAGCATGGCGTGGGCGGTCAGGGCGATGGCCGGTGTTTCGAACAGCTCGGGGTCGTTGCGTAGCTCATAAATGAACCCCCAGCCGTCCATCACCGGCATCGACACGTCCGAAATCACGAAACGTGGGCGCACCCGCCGCACCACCGCCAGCCCATCGAGGCCGTTGACGGCGGTATGCAGGTTGGCGCCGTACTCGGTCAAGATAATCTCGGCCACCATCAGGCTGTCTTCTTCGTCATCGATGACGACGACATCCCACCCCTTCAGCAAGTCCCGCGGAATGTCCAACTGTCCACTCACCCTTATACCTCCTGTAGCCGTTTGATTTGTGTGGGCGTCACCAGCGGCAACGTCACGGTAAATTCGCTGCCTTTGCCCACCTCACTGCGCAACGTGACCTGCCCGCCCATCGAGCGGCTGTATTTCTGCACGATGGCCAAGCCCAAGCCGGTGCCGCCATATTTGCGCTTCGAGGTCTGATCGACCTGCCGGAACTCCTCGAACACGTACTCGCGGGCGTGGGCGGGGATGCCGATGCCGGTATCGGTCACGGCGATGTTCCATTGCTCACCCGTCACCGTCATCGCCAGCGCCACCTTGCCTTTTTCGGTGAACTTGATGGCGTTGCTCAGCAAGTTGATGGCGACCTTCGAGATGGCCTCCTCGTCGCCGACCAAGGTCTTGGGCAGGGTCGGGTCAACCCGCACCTCGAACCCGATGCCCTTGTTCTCGGCCAAGACGCCCAGCTCGGCGTGCCAGCGCTGCGCGAGGCGCGCAGGCTCGAACGGCAGGTTGGCCAGCTCCAGCCGCCCCGACTCCACCCGCGACAAGTCGAGGAAGTCGTTAATCAGCGCCAGCAAGCGCTGGCTGTTGGCGCGCACGCGATGGAGGTAGGTGCCGGTCTTCTCGTTGTATTCGGTGCCGCCCATCCGGCTGAGGATGATGCCGACGAACCCTTCGATGGCGTTCATCGGGGTGCGTAGCTCGTGCGACATGGTGGACAAGAACTCCGACTTGAGGCGCGAGTTTTCTTCGGCCATGCGCTTGGCGGCCTGAAGCTCGCGAATCAGGCGCTCGCGCTCGATGCTGCGCTCGCCCACGATGCGGATCATGTCGTTGAAGGCGGTCACCACCTCCCCGACCTCATCACGCCGCTTCACGGGCAACTGCACGTTCAAATCGCCCTGCGCCACCTGTTCGAGGCTGCGCTTCAGCGAGGACAGCGGCCTGAAGATGCTGAAGCGCAAAATGGCCGCGAAACCGACCAGTGAGAGCATGAAGACCGTCACCAACGCCAGCAACAACGCTTGGATGGCCGCGGTCGTGCCTTGATAGACCTCGTCCTCGGCCACCTCGGTAAAGATGACCCAGTTGAGGGCGGGGATACGCTCGAAGGTGCCCAGCACGTACTCGCCCCTAAAGTTCTCGTATTCGAGGGTTTCGCTGGCGAACATCGGGGCGCGGATGTACTCGGGGCGGTTCGAGAAATCGAAACCCTGCACCAGCAGCGCGGGGTCGCTGTGCGCCAACAACGCGCCGGTCTCGCTGACGACGTAGGCTTGGCCGCTCTCGCCCATGGTGAGCTGCGCGACCAAGAAGCTGAACTCTTGCAAGCTCAGGCGGATGGCCACCACCCCCTCGAATTCCTCGGCAGCCGCCGAAAAAATCAAGTAAGGCAAATCGCCGCCCTCATTCAGCACCGCGCTGATGAACGGCTGATCGTCGGGGGCGGCCAAGCCTTGCACGAACCACTGCGCCTGCGTGATGTTCTCTTCGGCGGCCAGCACCGACGAGTTGCGGGACACATTGGCGAGGATGTCGCCCTGTGCCGAGACATAAATCACCTCGATGAGCGCAGGGTTGTCGTCGAGCAGGTCGGTGGGGACGTTGGGGTGGTCTGCGAGGTCGGAGAACTCGGCGGCGAGGTCGAGGTCACGCACCACCGTATCGAAAAAGGTCAAGACCAACAGGGTCGTGTTGCGGGTGGCCTCGGCTTGCCGAGTCTGCCATTGGCGTTCTTCCGAGCCCGAGACGATGAAAAACGTCACTGAGGAGAGCACCGACGACAACAGCAACAAGGCCAGCACGAACCACAACACCAACCGTACGACGATGCGCGGTGTGCGGTCTATTTGGAGGGCGGGGGATGGAACGATGGTCATGAGGGCAATCATGCCTCCTATATGGGGGGAGGTGCGGCGCACCGCACCCTCTTACTATACTCTAAATAGCACCGAGGATGAATCGAGAAACGTCAACCTGCCGCCCTCGGACATGCTCATGGGCGCTTGAGGGTAAACCAGAACGTGCTGCCCTGTTCGGGCGTGCTGGTCACCCCGACCGTGCCGCCCAGCCGCTCGACGATGCGCTGGACGATCGACAAGCCCAAGCCCAGCCCGCGTTGCTTGTCGGTGTTGGGCAGGCGGGCGAACATCTCGAAGATGCGCCGCTGGTCGGGCTGAGCGATGCCGACCCCGTTGTCTTGCACCTCATAGCGCACGCGGTCGCCGTGCACCGCCCCGCGGATGCGAATGTTGGGCGTGCGGTCGTCGGGGGTATATTTGAAGGCGTTGCCAATCAGGTTGGCGAACACCTCGACCACCCACGGCGCGTGGCCGAGCGCGTCGGGCAGGGTGCCCTCGATGGTGACGTAGGCGCGCTGGGTCTCGAAGCGCTTGAGCGCCGCCTCGACCGCCTCGACCATCGGCACCAGCGCCATGGTCGCCTCGGCATCGCGCAGCTTGGCCAGTTGCAGCAGGTCGTCGGTCATCTTGGCCATCTGCTCACCCACGCTGACCATCGAGCGCAACATCTCGCGTCCATCGGGCGAGAGCTTCTCGTTTTCCAACAGATAGGCATAGCCCGAAATCAGCGCCAACGGCGATTTGAGGTCGTGCGCCAGCGTGTAGCTGTAGGCGTCCAGCTCACGGTTGGCCGCCTCGAGCGTGGCGGCATAGCGCCGCAAGCGCCCCTCGACTTGGTTGCGCTGGTAGAGGTATAGCAACACCAGCGCGGTCAGCCCGAGGATGATGTATTCGATGTTGCCATCGACCACCGCCGCGGGCACCACGAACGCCAGCGCCCACGTGCGGTTGGCGATAGCGATGTCGATGACGACGGACAAATCGCGCTCGTCTGGGGTGGCGGTGCTGTGGGTCAGCGCAAACAGGGTCAGGTCGGGCGCTTGCGGGTCGCTCAGCCGCAGGTTGAACAGGTGCGTATCGTAATTCTGGAGGGTGGCCTCGACGAACGACCCGACCCGCAACACCACCGGCACCAGCCCGACCAGCGTCTCGACCCGCGCTTGCTCGGAGGTGGGCGGCAAGATGTCGGTGTAGATGGGCTGATAGAGCAGCACGCCGAACTGGGTGCCGGTCTCTTGCACCAGCCGGATGGGGGCGCTGGCGGTGGCTTTGCCGCTGTGCCACGCCTCGGTCAAGACCGCCCGCCGCGAGTCGGTGAACCCTGCATCGAGGCCATGGGCGGCCTCGTTGCCCCAAAATCGGGAAATAGACCTCGCGCTCGCCCAACGCCACGGCTTGCCCGTCGGCGTCCCGCTCGAACACGCGAAACGCCTCGCCGAAGGCGCGTTGCCCAAGCGCCTCGACCTCGGCCAAGCGCTCGGCGGGGGTATAGGGTATCCATTGCAAGGCTTGGATGTCGGGGTGATAGGTCAACGTAACGACGGCGAACTTTTTGAACTCTTCCAGCGTGACGGCTTGGCCGACGGCATAGAAGGCCTGAAACGCCTGAAGCACTTGCAACTTGGCGTTGACGCTTTGCTGTACGGCCACGCCCAATTGTTGGGCGCGTTGGGTCAGGCGCAGCTCGGCCTGCACCCGCGACTGGGCGCGGGCGAACTCGGACAACGCCCATGCCAGCGACAAGCCCAGCACAACGGCGATGAGGTACTGGAACACCGGATGCACCGGCACATTGCGCCACCCCCGCATGGTCATCGCACTACCCCCGCCTTTTGCTCAGCCAATCACATCCGAAAGACGCCGTAGC
>JALONY010000197.1 GCA_025454715.1 Anaerolineae bacterium | reverse complement strand
GGCGCAAGCCTCGGGACGCCCCAGCGTCACCAGCATCGAGCACCGTGGGGTGATGTGGGAGCGCGCCGTGGCCATGCTCAACGACCACCCGACCACCGGTGTCGGCTTGGCCATGTACCGCCAACTGCGCGACGAATACCCGACTCCGGGCTTCGAGCAGGCACTCGTCCCTCACCCGCACAACGCGGTCTTACAGTTCGCCACCGACCTCGGCTGGGTCGGGGTCGGGCAATGGCTGTTACAGGCCGTGCTGATGGGCTTTGCGTTGTGGTTGGGCTGGCGCGTGCCCGCGTTGCGCGGCTGGGTCATCGCGCTGGGCGCGGGCTTCGCCGCGCACAGCGTCTACGGCCTGACCGACGCCATACCGGTCTGGGACAGGCTGGCGTTCATCGGGTGGGGTGTGCTGGGCGCGGCGGCGGCGGTTTCGGTCATGGCCACACGGTCTGGCGCGACAGATACGCCCGCGTCTGGCTGACGCAGTGGGCGTACATCTCGCGCTCCACCTGCGACAAATATGGGCGCGGGACGTGTTGCCAGAGCTTGGCGTGCAGGTCGTCCTCGGAGTCGAGCAAAGCGCGCAATTGTTCGGGGGTCTTGCCCGCCCGCGACCCGAAGATTTCGAGGGTTTGGCTGTGCCCGCCCGGGCAGATTTGCGCGTGGATCAGGTCGCGCCAATCGCGCAGTGCCGCGTCGCTCAAGAACGGCAACCACGCATACGGCGCGGCCTCGGCCAAGCTGCCCGCTTGCCACGGCTCCAACGTGCGCTCATCGCGCTCATCCAGCACAATCAAGATGACGTGCAACATCACGAAGCGCTGGCGCTGATCGCCCCACCCGCCGCCGACGAAATACGGCGCGACCATCCGCCGCGACCACACCTCATCCATCGCCAAATGCGCGACGTACCCGGCGATGAACGCCTCGTGCGCCGCGTCGTCCGGCGTCCAGAGCGAAGGGTGCGCGTCCATCATGATGCGCCACGGCGGTTTGTCGTCCATCTCTTGCACATAGTGATAGAAATGGGTGGCCGAGCGCGGCGCACCCGCCTCGACTCGCGCATCGGCGGCGATGCTGCCGAGCAAGAAGGCCGGGCGGTGCTGTGCCAGCACCACCCGTTGCGCCTCGGGCAAGCTGGGGTCACGCAGCAAGCGCTGCGCGACCGCCAGATGCGAAAACGGGGTCGGCATAACGTCCCTCTCGGTCAGGCTTGATAAGCCGGTAACAAGATGGCCTGACCGCTCAGGCCAGCCAACCACATCGGCAGCCAGCCCACCCCGAACAACTCCAGATAGATGTCCTTCTTCAGCGGCGAGATGGCGTATTGCTGGCGTTGACCGGCCATCGTCACCCACTTCTCGCCCACCTGCTTGAGCACGCTCTCGTACTCTTGCTCCAGCGCCTCCATCTCCTGCTCGACCTGCTCGATCATGTAGCGGTTCTCGGTGATGGTGGTGCCCGATTGGCGGCGATAGCGCGAGGCGCGGCTCATGCGCGACAAGGTGTAGTTGGTGCGCCCGCGCAACAGGCTCAACAACGCCTCGCCGGTGGTGAACATCTCTTCGCGCTTCAGGTCGGCCACCTCTTGCTCCTCGGCGCGCAGGTTGGTCTGGTGGCGCATCAGCTTTTGTTCGAGGGCGTCCATGCGCGTGGTGTATTTCTGGTTGACCTTATCGATTTCGGCGTCCCGCGCCTCGCGGGCGGATTGGCGCACCCGCGCCTCGTAAGCGGCTTCGTCCTCGTCAGGGTGGCCATAGATGTCCAGCGCGGGGTTGAACGGCACGATGAGGCGCGCCGTGCCATACAGCATATCGACGAAATCGCGCTTCAGCTCGGTCAGGCGCTTGCTGTCGCTGATGCCCGCGCTCATCTCGCCAAACAACGCGGTGGTATCGAACGGCTCGGGCGAGACCAGCGAAACCGAGGCGGCGTTGACCGCGAACTGATCCCACTGCACCAAGCCCGCCCGCTCGAGGTCGGGGACGAGATAGGCATAACTGCGCGAGGTATAGGCTTGCGCTTTCTTGTCGTTATAGCGCACCGAGGCTTGCGCCGTCAGCACCGGTCGGTAGACGAGGCGCGGTTGCGCCGTCAACTGGGCGCGTGCGCCCATGCGCTGCTCCCAGCCCATGATGGCCTGCTGCGCCGTCAGCGTGGACGGGTAAAAATATTGCGTGATGGCCGAGGGCAAGGCCGGGCGGCTGGTGGCGTAGCCGGTCACGCCGCTGGCTTGGGGCGCGGCCTGCGGGCTGGGCGGCATCATCGGCGCGGCGGCGCTCTGTGCCGAAAACCCGCCCATCATGGCCGGTGGCGGCGGGGGCGGGGGCGGCATCCCGGGCATCCTCGGGGGCGGCGGCGCGCCAAAACCGGCACTGGGTGCGGCGGCTTGTTGCGCCTCGGGCATGAACTGCCCGTAGAGTTCGCGCCGTTGCGCCTCCATCAACACCCCGACCTGCTGGCGGGTCAGCGGGCCGCGCAGGTAGCTCATCGCCCAGCGGCTGTGCACCATCGTCGCACCGTCGCTGTCGTGAACGTTACGCATCACGAACACGCGGGGCGGGATGCTGGCAATCAACTGCTCGACCTCGCGCATGTCGAGGCCGCCCTCGCTCAGGGCTTGCAGGCCAGCGCGCACCCGCTCGCGGTCTTGGTCGCTCTGCAAGCGCCCGATGAACCACGTCCCCGCGTTGGTCAAGCCCTTATAGTCGAGGTCGCCCGGGTTCTGGGTCGAGAGGATCAGGCCGAGGCCGAACGCACGCGCCTGCTTCAGCAAGGTCATCAACGGGGTCTTGGTCGGCGGGTTCTTGGGGTACGGCGGAAAGTAGCCGAACATCTCATCGATGTACAGCAGGGCGCGCAAGCTGGTCGTGCCGCTCTTGGTGCGCATCCAGCCAATCATGCTCTCCAAAATCAGCGTCATCATGAACATGCGCTCGGCGTCGCTCAGGTGCGCCAAATAGAAAATCGACACCCGTGGCCGCCCGTTGCGCTGGTACAGCAAGCGCTCGATGTCCATCGCCTCGCCGCTCAGCCACGACTGGAACGACGGCGCGGCCACGATGTTGTTGAGCGCCATGGCCAGCTTGGTGCGGGCGCGCTCGCTGATGGCCTGATCGACCGGCAAGGTGCCCAACTGCGCGAACGGCGGGCGCTGCACCTGCCCAATCAGGTCTTGCAAGGTCAACGACACCCCGCGTGACCAATTGTGCTCGAAAATGTTGGCGACCAAGACGTGCTCGATGTCCTTGACCGGCTCGGCCTGAATGCCAATCAACGCCAACAGCGCGGTGGTCACGGCGTTGATTTTCTCGCGGTGCGCCTCTTCGTGCCCCATCCACCCCTCACGTGGGGCGGCCAGCGACGCCAAAATGCTGATGGGCAAGCCCGACGACGACCCGGGCGTGAACACGCTGATTTTGGTCGCCATCTGCATCCAGCGCACGCGGTCGGGCGCGATGCCCCAATCGGCGAGGCCGCGTTGCCAACGCTTGGCTTGGTCGCTGGCGAACTGCGGCACGTCCATGTTGGCGCGCCGTGCGTCGTCGATGTTGACCCACGGCTCGAACTCCCCGGCCTGAAAGCCCGGGAAGGTCAGCAACAGGTTGGTGATGTCGCCCTTCGGGTCGATGATGATGGCCGGGATGTCGTCGAGGATGGCCTCTTCCAGCATGGTGATACACAGGCCGGTCTTGCCGCTGCCGGTCATCCCCAGCACCACCGCGTGGGTGGTCAGGTCGCGGCTGTCGTAATACACCACGTCGTCCGTCAACGCCCCGCCCTGCGGGTCATAACGGCGTCCCAGATAAAACGATGTCGGCGCTTCGATGAACTTCATCGGGTCAACCCTTCTTTGGAAGTCTGGACTTTTGTTCTATGATACCAGAGATTCGCTATGCCGCGACGAACGGCAAGAACAAGACCAACACATTGGCCACCACTTGGCACACCCACGCCGCCGCCAGCCCGTTGCGGTTACGCACATAGCCGTACATCACGTTCAGCATCACCAAGACGAGGCAAATCACCACCGCCACCAGCGGAAAATTGACCACGTCCAGCATCGGCAGGTACAACACGATCGACCACGCCGAGGCCATCAGCCCGACCATCCAAAACGGGCGCGAGCCGTGCAAAATCCCCCGAAAAAACAGGGTCTCGGCAATCGGCATGACGAACACGACATACGCCAGCATCTCCCCGCCCGACATGCCCGCGAAAGCGCGCTGTACCGCCCCGTTGAGCGTGCCGCCCCCAAACAACATCAGCGGCACGCCAATCAACAAGCCGAAGCCGACGCCCCACGCCAACGTGTCGGGCGGTTGCTCACCGCGCCCGCCCCGCTCCGGCAGGTCATCGGGCTCGGGCGGGTCATCGTCCGCAGGGGCGGGCGGCAGTGCCTCCGGCGCGCTGGCCTGCGGCTCCAACGGGTCATACTGGCTCATGACAAGACGCTCCGCATGGCCTCGACCGTCATGCGGATGCGCTCGGGCGTAATCCAATAATGCGTGACGGCGCGGAACGTCGATTTGAAGCCCGGGTACGGGCGCATCAAGATGTCATAATCGTCTTGCAGGCGCTTGACCAGCTCATCGGGCGTGACCGGCGCGCTGTCGAGCAGGTCGAAGAAGACGAAGTTGGTCTTGACCCGCGCCAAATCGACCCGCAGGTGCGGCAACGTGGCCAAGCCCTCGCCCAAGAGGCGGGCGTTGGCGTGGTCTTCCGGCAGGCGCGGCACCATCTCGCGCAAGGCCAGCAACCCCGCCGCCGCCAGCACCCCTGCTTGGCGCAAGCCGCCGCCCAATTGCTTGCGGA
>JALONY010000196.1 GCA_025454715.1 Anaerolineae bacterium | reverse complement strand
CTCAAACAAGCGCGCCTGAGCCGTGACGGCGGCACGCTGGCGGGCTATGCCAGCGGCGCGGGCAACCTTGCGGTCTATAACGTCGCCCTCGCCGCCGAGACCATCCCGCCCGTGCCCGCGCCGGTCACGGCGTTCGGGTTCGCGCCTTTCAGATGATTCTCATAATCGCGTTGTATCTTACTCATGCGCGGTTGCTAATCTTGTGATAAATGCTCTTTTTCTGTAACAACACCACCCAAAGGATGGACTGGGATGTCCGGCGAACGAATTCTAGTGATCGAAGATGAGGCGCGCATCGCTCAGTTCATCGAGCGGGGGCTCATCTATGAGGGGTATCGGGTCAACGTCGCCCGTGACGGGCAAACCGGCCTGAATATCGCCCGCGATAACCCGCCTGACTTGGTTATCCTCGACTGGATGCTCCCCGGGCTGGACGGCCTAGAGGTCTGCCGCCGCCTGCGGGCGGCCAGCGATGTGCCCGTCCTGATGCTGACGGCCAAAGACGATGTGACCGACCGTGTGGCCGCGCTGGATACCGGCGCGGACGATTACTTGGTCAAGCCGTTCTCGATTGACGAACTGATGGCGCGGGTGCGGGCGCTGTTCCGGCGCGCCACCCCGACCTCGCGCCCCGAGGTCTTGCGCTTTGCCGACCTGACGCTCGACACCGGCACGCACCGCGCCTACCGCGGCGAGCACGCCATCGACCTGACGGCCAAAGAGTACGAGTTGCTTGAGCTGTTCATGCGGAACCCGCGCCAAGTCCTGACCCGCGACGTGATTTTTGACCGCGTGTGGGGCTACGACTTCGGCGGCGAGAGCAACATCATCGAGGTGTACGTGCGCTATCTGCGCCAAAAGACCGAGAACGAGAACCAGACCCTCGGCCCGCGCCTCATCCATACCGTCCGCGGCGTAGGCTACGTCCTGCGCGAGGAGTAACCGAGCATTCCGGCTCATGACCCTACGCACTCGGCTGACCCTGTGGTACGCCAGCCTCATCATCCTCGTCGTCATCGGCCTCGGCGCATCGGTCTTTTTGCTGATGACGTGGTCTTTGGTGCGCTATATCGATGGGCGCTTGATGGAGACAGCCGAGTGGATTGGGCGCGAGTCGCCGTTCGTCGAACTGGCCGTGAAATGGCGTGAGGACTACGGCATCAGCTTGTCGGAGCCCAACAGCTTCACCGAGTCGGTCACGGGCATCCAAATCTGGTTCCGCTACGGCGAGGAGTATCGGTTGGCGCGTGCCTCGCAAAACATCGCGTGGCACCCCGACCCGCTCGACCCGAAGGCCATCGGCGACCCCAACCCGCACGTGTTCGGCACCGTCACGCTCAACGGCAGCCTGTGGCGCACCCATACCAACCCCATCGTCGATAACAACGGGGCGGTCATCGGGAGCATTCAGGTGGCGCAATCACTGGGCACCATCAACACCGCCTCCAACCACCTGCTGTTGGCGTTGGTGGGGTGCTCGGTGTTCGCCATCGCTGGGGCGGTGGTCATCAGCCGCTGGTCGGCCAAACGGATGCTCCAACCCATCGAAGACCTGACCGGCGCGGCCTCGCGCATCGCAGGGACGAACGACCTCGCCACCCGCCTGAGCTGGCAAGGCCCCCACGATGAGCTCGGGCGGCTGATTTCGGTCTTCAACCGGATGATGGAGCGCCTACAACACGTGTTTACGCTCCAGCAAAGCTTCATCCACGATGTCTCGCATGAGCTACGCACCCCGCTGACCGGCGCGATTGGCCACCTCGACCTGATGCGGCGCTACGGTGCCGATCAAGAGTCGCTGGACGCCATGCACAGCGACATGACGCGCATGTCACGCCTCGTCAACGACCTGATTATGCTGGCGCGTGCCGATTACGGCGGCGTGACGGTCAGCCCGTCGCTCATCGACGCCGATAGCGTGGTGTTGGACGCGATGCAGGCGATGAAGCCGGTGGCCGAGGCTAAGCGCATCCGGCTGAAGCTGGAGCACCTCGAGCCGTTGCGCTTGTTCGCCGACGCCCAGCACGTCCGCCAATTGCTGGTGCACGTCATCGGCAACGGCATCAAGTTCACCCCAGAGGGCGGCACGGTCACGGTCACGGTGCAGCGGGTCGATCAGATGGCGCGCATCGAGGTGACCGATACCGGCATCGGCATCGCCCAAGAGCACCTGCCGCGCATCTTCGATCGCTTCTATCAAGTCGATACGTCACGGGCGCAGGACGGCACGGCGGGCTTTGGCCTCGGCCTCAGCCTTGCGCGCTGGATTGCCGAGGCGCACGGCGGGTCAATCGATGTCCGCAGCCAAGTCGGGGTCGGCTCCAGCTTCAGTGTGCACCTGCCGATTGCCCGCCCAGAACACGAGCAACTGATCGCCAGCACCCGCGCCACCCGCCGCCATATGCCGGTGCGCGTGCCCACGCCACCCACGCAACCCGCCCCAGAGCCGCAAACCCAACCCGAGCATCACCGCGACACCACGCACTAGCGTCGGCTCAGCACCCGCCCAACCCGCTCCACGGCCTGCCCCACCCCGTCTTCGGCGCGCATCGCCGCCCCGACCTGTTCGGCGCGGGCGCGTATGGCCGCATCGGTCGTGACTTGCCGGATGGCCGCCGCCAAGTTCTCGACCGTCAGGCGGTTTTGGGCAATCGGGGCACTGCCCAGACCGGCCTCGTGCACCACCCGCCCCCAAAACGGTTGGTCGGCGATGAACGGGACAATCACGGTCGGCTTTCCGGCGCGCAAACCGGCGTCGGTCGTGCCTGCCCCACCGTGGTGCACCACCGCCGACACCCGTGGGAACAGCCACGCATGGGGCGCTTCGTCCAGCATAAACACCTCATTGGGCAAGGCGGACGGCTTCAGGCCGCCCCACCCCCGCGCCAACAGGCCGCGCACCCCCGCCTGCGCCAGCGCCGCCAACACGATGTCGGCGCGCTCGGCGGCCTTGCTGCCGCTCATGCTGCCGAACCCGACGTAGACCGGCGGCGCACCGGCCTCCAGAAAGCGCACCAATTCGGCGGGCGGTTGCCAGCTGGCCTGATGCGGCAACACCCACGCACCGGTCACCTGCACCTGCGGCGGGTAATCTTTGGGCACGGGCAAGAGGTGCGGGCTATAGGCGTACAGGGTCGGGGTCGGGCTGCCGTCGGGCTGGGTGAAGTCGTTGGCGAACCGCCCCCGCGGCTTCAAGCCGAGCGATTGGCGGAAGGCGTTGACGACGCCCGCATACGGCGCAGTCGCCATCCCCATCAGCGCGTAGCTCCAACGGTTGACCGTGCCGCCCAAGCGCAGGTTGGCCAATATTGGCGTCGGGTAGGCGCGGGTCGGGGTGTAGAGCGGCAACGACATGGCAATCATGGCGGGGATGCCCAGCTTTTCGGCGAGGTGCGCGCCGCCCAGCGCCTTCGGGTGATACACGATGCAATCGGGCTGGAACGCGCTGGCCGCCAGCCACTCATCATCCAACATTTGGCGCAACATCGGCATCACCTTCTTCAGCAACGCCAGCTTGCCGCCGCCGTCGGTGGCCGCCTGCCCCTCTTTCGACTCGGTCAATTCGATGAAGTCGTTGGACATCTGGGCATACGGCACGCCGTGCCCCTCGACGAACCCCCGATACGCCTCGGCGGTCTGGAGCGCGACCGTGTGCCCCGCCGCCATTAAGCCTTGCGCCAACGCCACGAACGGCTGAATGTCACCGCGTGACCCGATGGTGATGAGTAAGACCTTGCCCATGCCTGCACACCCTTTCACATCGGCGGCGGCGGGCAAGCCCCACGCGCCACCCTCTTATAGCTCGTCGTACCCTTTGGCCGTCTTGATGGCGTCCCACTCGTCTAGCAAGGCCGGAAAGCGCTCCTCCATGAAGGCGTTCATATCGCGCATGAACAGCAAGCGCTTGCGGTCTACCTCGGCCTCGCCGTCCAACAGGCTCAGGCCGCGCTCGGCCAGTTGGCGCAATTCGGCCAGTTGGTGCATCCTCGCCCGAAACGACCGGCTCCACATGTCTTTGGCCGTGCGGTAATACGTCCGCCGGTCGCCCGGGCGGCTGAACCGCTCGACCAGATACAGGCCGGTCAGGTCTTTGAGCGCCACGCTGATGGAGCTTTTGCTGGCGCCCAGCGCCTCGACCAGCTCCGCCTGTTGTTGATGGGGCGGGTCGCACACCAACAGCCAGCCAATCACCCGACCAGCCACCCGCGTCAGCCCGACGCCCTCGAAATACAACCCGACCTGCTCGACGTAGGCCAGCTTTTTGTCGTGCGCGCTCATAGGGTCAGCATACTCCTGTTTCGTTTGTTCGGTCAATACCGAACAAACCGAATTTACGAAACCTTGATGCCCTGATGATACCCGAAAAAAACCGGTGATGCACCCCTGTGCACCACCGGTCGCGGGACGTTGCTGGCGATGGCCGGACTAGTGCCCCGCCGCTTGGAACTGGGCGGCCTCGGTCGATCCGGTCA
>JALONY010000195.1 GCA_025454715.1 Anaerolineae bacterium | reverse complement strand
GCCGCACCGGCAGGGGTGCCGACCGCTTCATCGGCTGCGGGGGTGGCGCGCACCTCCGGCATGATGCTCTGGCCGTGCTCGAAGTCGTCGATGAAGACGTGCACATCGTCCACGACCTTGGCCACGCGCAGGCGACCGATGGCCTTCAGCGCGCCGAACATAATCACGCCCCAGACCGCGGTGAAGGCGATGACCGCCAACGAACCGATCGCTTGCACGCCCAACAAGCTGGCGCCGCCGCCGTAGAACAGGCCGCCCGCGGCGGTCGCCTCGGTGGCGTAGGTCAGGCCGGGCAGGCCGAACAAGCCGATGGCCAGCGTGCCCCAGATGCCGCACGCGCCGTGCACGGCGAACGCGCCGACCGGATCGTCGATGCGCAGCTTCTCGACGGCATCGGCGGCCACGACCACCAAGATACCGGCCACCGCGCCGATGAGGATGGCGGGGCCACCAGACCGGCCAGCGAGCCGTTCATGATGTAGACCAAGTCCCACTTGCCGCTACGGAAATATTGGAACAGCATGGTGGTGACCATGGCGCCCGCTGCGCCCAGCGTGGTGTTGAGGGTGACGAGGCCAATCAAGCCGGTATTGCCCGCGCCGAGGGTCGAGCCCGGGTTGAACCCGTACCAGCCGAACCACAAAATCATGGTGCCGATGGTGGCGAGGCCGAGGTTGTGGGCGGGCGGCAGCGGCTTCCATTCGCCGTTCTTGCCGAGGCGGATGGCACGCGGCCCCAACAACCACGCGCCGACCAGCGCGGTCACGCCGCCGACGGTGTGCACGACGGTCGAACCGGCGAAGTCGTGGAAGCCCATTTGCGCCAGCCAGCCGCCGCCCCACACCCAGTGCACGATGATCGGGTAGCTGAAGCCGCCCATGACCACGCTATAAATCAGGTCGCCGACGAAGTCGGTGCGCTCGGCCATCGCGCCGGTGGTGATGGTGCTGGCGGTGGCGGCGAAGGCGAATTGGAAGAAGAACATCGTCAGCACGTCGAGGTTGGGGTATGCGCCAAACTTGGCATACGTGACCACCCCGTCGGTGATGGTGAAGGCCTCGCTGAGGAAGAAGTTGCTGGTGCCGATGATGCCGCCCGCCGAGGTGCCGAACGCGAACGCGAACCCGACCGCCCAGAACGCCAGCGCCGTGACGCCCGCATCGACGAAGTTCTCGACGAGCGCGTTGACCGCGCCGGTCTTGCGGATGAGGCCGGTCTCGAGCATGGCGAAACCGCACTGCATGAAGAACACCAAGAAGCCCGCCAGCAGCACCCACACGGTATCGACCGAAGCTTGGGTGCTGGCCAAAGCCTCTGCTACGGCGGCCACGGGGTCGGCGACGACCTCTTCTTGGGCGAGGGCATTGGTGCCGAACAAGGCCAGCACCAGTGAGCAAATGGCGAGGACGATCAGACGACGAGTGAGGTTAGGACGGAGACGAAGACGCATAACCAAAGTGCCTCCACGGGGCGAAAGGCCGAGCGACATGCCCGACCGACATCGCACAGTCTACGCCTGAGCTTAAAAAAAGATGAGCGCAGGGCGTAACGAAGTTCGTCACGATTTTTTGGTGATTTGTGACAAAGAACGCGGTGATGTGGCCGTTGTTGCCAAAGAAATGTGGCGGGCTTTGTGTGAAACGTGCCAAACCCACCCACGGCCTGCACAAAAAACACAAGCCGAAACCAGCAAAAATGGCCAAAACTGGTAAAAGTCACTAACACATCTAAAAGTCACCCGCTGGATAACGAAAACGGGCGCTGATACATCAGCGCCCGTCTGGGGGTCGTTAAAACGGTGGTATGCGTTTGGGCTAGTCCGCCGACGGCTGAGTGGCGCCGCTGGGGTACTTCTTGGCGCTGCCGTCCACTTCCTCGGGCAGCGGGGCGACATCCGGCCACACCGACGCGCCGTGCTCGTACACGTCGATGCCGACCGCGTCCGCAACCTTGTTGACGCGCAGGCGCCCGATGGCCTTCAGGCCGAAGAACATCAGCGCCGAGGTCGCGCCGACCCAAATGGTGGTGGCGAACACGCCGATGAACTGGATGCCCAGCATCGAGACACCGCCGCCATAGAACAAGCCGAGGTTGACCGTCTCGGTGCCCGGCACGGCCAGCATCAGCCCGGGCGCGCCGAACAAGCCGATGGCCAAGGTGCCCCACGCGCCGCACGCACCGTGCACCGCGAACGCGCCGACCGCGTCGTCAATCTTGAGCTTCTCGACCACATCGGCGGCCAAGACCACCACGATACCGGCGATGGCACCGATGGCCAGCGCACCGATCGGCTCGACGAAGGCGCACCCTGCCGTGACGCCGACCAGACCGGCCAGCGAGCCGTTCAAGCTCATGGCGAGGTCGAACTTGTGGGTGCGGAAGTAAACGAAGGTGAGGGTGCTGAGCGTGCCGATGGCGGCGGCCAGCGTGGTGTTGACCGCAATCAGGGCGGCGAGGTCAGCGTAGCCGATGATGCCCAGCGTCGAGCCCGGGTTGAACCCGTACCAGCCGAACCACAAAATCATGGCGCCCAACGCGGCCAAACCGAGGTTGTGCGGCTTGGGCGGCGAACCCCACACGCGCCCCGGGCGGGGCCCCATGATGGCCGCGCCGACCAGCGCGCACACGCCACCGACGTAGTGCACCAGCGTGCTGCCCGCGAAGTCGTGGAAGCCGGTCTGGTACAGCCAGCCGCCGCCCCAGTGCCAGTGGACGACCACCGGGTAAATCAGCGCGCCAATCACGACCGACTTGAGCTGGTCGCCGACGAAATCGGTGCGCTCGGCCAAGGCGCCGGTGGTGATGGTGGCGGCGGTGGCGGCAAACGCGAATTGGAAGAAGAAGAAGACCAGCGTGGGCAGGTTGCCGTAGTAGATTTCGCCCATGCTGCTGCTGTTGAGCGCGAACAGCGAGGTGCCGAACAAGCCGGTGCCGTTATCGGCACCGAAGGCGATGCCGAACCCGACGAACCAGAACACGAGGCCGGTCACGGTCGCATCGATGAAGTTGACCGCCAGCGCGTTGACCGCACCGGTCTGGCGCACCATGCCGGTCTCGAGCATGGCGAAGCCCGCCTGCATGAAGAACACGAGGAACGACGCAATCAAGACCCACGTGCTGTCCAGCGCGATTTCGAACGGCTTCAGGTCTTCGGCGGTCAAGGCCGCGACGGCCTCGGCGGGGGTGTCCTGCGCCAGAGTGACGCTGGTTCCAAAGGCAGCCAAAATCACCATGCCGAGGGCGATGGCGACGAGGCGACGGATAAACGCGGAGCGAGTACGCATGGTCAATGTCCTCCAAGAACGTGGGGGGCAGTTTGTGTGAGCCATATGGCTCGACTGCGTATCAGTTTAACGGTTGCCCGCCCATGGGCTCACCGACGCATGAGATGAACTTTGGCGGGTGATTTTGGTGACTTTTCACAACAAAACCCCACATAAACCTGTTATGCCTAAAAGAAATGGCCGTTTGTTGTGAAAACTGTGCAGTCGAGGTGGGGGGTGTGTTGGCAACCCTCACAAATTGGGGGCTGAGGCTGACCGTTCGGGGGTGTTGAAACGCCACAGCCGCTATATCCCCCGCCCACACTCCCCCCCTCCCCCGGCAATTGGCCTGCCCTTTCCCACCGGATTGGTCGTGGTGGCGAGCGCGGATGAGGGCGACAATCATCGAACGTGACCTTCTGGAGGCTCCCGCCGATGCACCCGCGCCTGACGAAAGACCTGACCGACCTCGATCTGTTGTTGGCGCGCACCAGCGCCCTGACCTCGGCCTATTGGCGCGGCATCGACCAACAGCCGCCCGCCCTCGAGACCGCCCCACCGCAACCGTTGGCCTTGCCGGACGGCGGCTTAGGCGCCCAAGCCGCGCTCGACCTGTTCGCACAACGGTTTGCCCCCGCGATGGCCGCCAGCAGCGGCTCGCGCTATTGGGGGTTCGTGACCGGCGGGACGACCCCCGCCGCGTTGGTCGGCGATTGGCTGGTCGGGGCATATGACACCAATCTGGCCGACCGGCACAACTCGGCAGCCCCACACATCGAACTCGAGGCGATTGCCCTACTGCGCGAGCTGTTCGGCCTGCCTGCGTCCTTGCACGGCGTGTTCGTCAGCGGCGCGACCACCGCCAACATGGTCGGGATGGCGCTGGGGCGCGAGTGGGTCAGCCGCCAGCGCGGCCACAACACCGCTCAAGACGGCCTGTATGGCCTTGCGCCGATACCGGTGTTGGCCGCCGAGCCGCACAGCAGCACCTACAAAGCCATGACCATGCTGGGGATGGGGCGGGGCATCACGCGGGTGGCGCGCTTGGCGGCAGACCGCGAGGCGATTGACCCAGCCGACCTCGAACGGCGGTTACAGATGTTGGGCGGGCAACCCGCCATCGTCGTGGCCAGCGCGGGCACGGTCAACACGGTCGATTTCGACGACCTCACCGCGTTGGCCGACTTGCGCCAGCGCTACCCGTTTTGGCTGCATGTCGATGCGGCATTCGGCGGGTTTGCGGCCTGTTCGCCGCGCTATGCCCACCTCGTGCGCGGCTGGGAGCACGCCGATTCCATCACCATCGACGCGCACAAATGGCTGAACGTGCCGTATGATTCGGCCATGATTTTCACCCCGCATTTGCATCTGCAAAGCGAGGTGTTCCAGAACCGCGCCGCCTATCTGCCCGCGGTCAGTGACGAGCCCGACTTCTTTCACCTGACGCCCGAAAACTCGCGCCGCCTGCGCGCTTTGCCCGCGTGGATGACCCTGATGGCTTACGGGCGTGATGGGTATCGTGAGATTGTCGAGCGGTGCTGCGACCTCGCCCACGCCCTCGCCAAGCGTGCCGACCAGTCGGATGGGGTTGAGCGGGTGTGGCCGGTGCGGATGAACGTGGTGTGTTTGACGTTGCGCGGCGACCACAGCCCTGAGCG